>NZ_WXWK01000075.1:0-42459 GCF_009904835.1 Vibrio sp. V33_P6A3T137
GGTTATATGTCCGCATAAAAAAACGATATCTTCGATGAGTTATGCCTTGTACCTCAGCACGCTTGCTCTATAATGCGCAATCTATGCACAATCCGTTTCAAATTTAAGACGAAGTTAGAAATACAGGTAAAAAGCATTGCAAAATAAAAAAAGAGTCCTGCTCAAAAAAATATTATCTGCTTGTCTTATCCCTATTCCGATCGTTTTTTTTTACGCTTACTATACCAGCGTCACGAGCATTAATAGCCAGTTAAACACCATTGCCGATTCGTACGCCAAACGTATCGATAGCCTGATTGCTGATCTCCATGATGAAAATGCCAAAGCGTTATACAGCAATAAAAGCTGCGCACAGATTCAAGAAGACCTGTTATTTGAAAGTTTACTGCGTGAAATGTTGATCGTTGAAGATCAACAAATTGTTTGTTCATCCAAACGGGGAGAGATGCAGTCAGATATCAGCGACTATTATCCCGATGGCATTGTCACCAGTAAAGAACGCTTCTTTGACTTACAAAACGATCCAGCCATGCGCACTTTATTAGTGATTGATGCCGATAAAAACAATCCCTATCGTGGAGCCATTTCTGTTGTCGATCAAGGTTATATTCAAGCTCGTCTCGGTTATCACACCGACACTCGCATAGCTCAATTAATCGTCAAGGTCGGTAATCAATACTACCCAGCTAATAGTAAATTTATCACTAAACAACATAACGTAAAGGTCACATCGGCCAAGCAGCTTTTTACGTTACAAATTGTCGCTAGTGACTCTTTTGTTACTGAACAGATAACCTTTTATCTACTGAGTGCCCTTCCGGCCTCGATTGCACTTTCACTATTCATTTATGTTCTGTTTTTATTTTTCACCGGCCGGACGAGCTTATTAGATGATTTAAAGAAAGGATTAGAACGACACGAGCTGTTTTTAGTCTATCAACCTGTCATCGACAGTCAGAAACAAAATGTTGTCGGCTATGAAGCGTTACTGCGTTGGATTAACCCTAAATTAGGTTTTGTTAAACCCGATACGTTTATTCAAATTGCAGAAGAGTATGGCTTAATCAATAAAGTGACCGATTATGTGATTAGCCAAGCTCAAAAAGATGCTCAGCATTTACCTAATCATCAGCAATTACACCTTAGCATTAACGTTCCACCTTGCTATCTTTCACACCAAAAGCATATTCATCGTTTAATCCTTTGTGCCAGTCATCTTGCTGCTCAAGGAATTCAGTTGGTGGTTGAAATTACTGAACGCCAACTGCTGGATAAAAAAGGACAAACTATTTTACAAGAATTACGGCAAGCTGGTGTGATGATCTCTATTGATGATTTTGGCACAGGACAAACCTCATTATCGGTCCTGCAACATATTGCTTTCGATTATTTAAAAATCGATAAATGCTTTATTGATTCAATTGGCGTGCAATCGGTTAGTGCGCCGATCTTAAATACCATTATTGAGCTGGCTCATCAGCTTAAGGTCAATATCGTCGCGGAAGGAGTGGAACATGCCGCTCAAGCCAAATACCTTGCCAACAAAGGGGTTCAATATCAACAAGGGTATTTCTACTCTAAACCTCTCGATCTTTCGGCAATAACAAAGGGGAAATCATCGACATCCTAATGAAGACCAGCCAGAACAACACCAAGGTTACACCTTCTATTGTGATAGGGGTTTGCGCAACCAATGTATATGTGGAACAAATCCCCCTTGCTGATAAAAATGTTGCGCCGTTTGATTAAACTCCCACACCTCAACAAACATTTCTTTGACGCCATACTCAACGAATGTCTGCTCTAAATGAGCAAGAAGTGAGGCTGCGACTCTTTGTTGACGATAACAGGGAACAACATATAGCTCATCAATACTGCCCATCGGAATGGGCTGACTGACACTCGAAATTAACTCACAAAAATGCCCAGTAATAAAACCAACGATCTGAGAACCCTGTTTAGCAACGTAAACCAAACATTCCGGATCATCTAAATAACGGGCAATACTCTTCTCTTGCTCAATGTCATGAGCGGTTTTGAAATAAGCTGGACAAGCACGGTGATGCTCGTCATGTAACTCAAACATCAACTGATTGAGTACTTCTAAATCATCGACTTGAGCCGCTGATAGGATAATCGCTGACATAATGTTGCCATCACAGAAATAAAAACTCTCTGAATTCTATCCAATAAAGGTAAAAAAAAATACGCCTAAGACCGATTAGTGTTAGGCGTATTGGTTAGCATCACAAAAGTGAATAGCCCTACTCTGTGGCTGGTGCCTTAACGGTTAATGCATCACGACGCAGCTTGAGAATGGTCAGCAACATGGCACAAAGCGCTAAAACACTCATCCCGATATAAACCAAGCTAAAGCCTTGAGCGAGTACATGAGTCGCGACTTGCGCTTGTTCAGCACCATGTTCACTGACTGTCACGTCTTGGGGAACTCGTAGATAGAATAACGCCGAGCAAAATGCAACCCCTAACGCTCCGCCTAACTCACGGCCAAAATTAAATAACGACATGCCAATCCCACGATCGCGAGCAGGCAAAACACTTTGGACGACAACACTGAGTGCAGGCAAAGTTAACCCAAGTCCAATTCCTGCAAAACCGAGCGCGAAATTAACCCAAATATCATAGTGAATTTGCCATAGCGCAATCATCGCCAAAGCAAAACCTAATGCCACTAACAATTTATAGCGAGCAAACTTAGCGACCAGCTTACCGCCGACATACGCGCCCGCCGTGATACAAAACATAAAAATTACCATCACGACGCCACTTTGTGATGGAGAAAGTCCTTTCTGCCATTGCAGTTGCAAAGGTAGATAAACTAACAGCGCAAACATCAACATTTGCGATCCCATCACTAACATAATGGCGGTTAAGTAGTTGGGCAAACGCGCTAAACGAGCAGGTAAAATAGGATCGCTAACGCGTTTTTCTACCAATACAAGCATGACAAGGCTAGCTAATAAAATAAATGCCCCCCAGCCATTAGGCATAAACGAGTGCGATGAAAGCAACATTAGCAACATGGTAGTGGCGATCATCAATAATCCGGCACCAAGCCAGTCAAAGCGGCTATTACGACGTTTATTCAAGTGGCTGAGGTAACGATTGACCATCCACAATGCCACCAAGCCAAGGGGCAAGTTGATTCCAAAGACCCAGCGCCACGTTAAATGGTCAGCAAAATAACCGCCTAACAGTGGCCCAGCAATACTCGATACCGCATATACCGCGGAAATATAGCCTTGATATTTACCCACTTCACGCGCTGGAATCGAATCGGCAATCACGGTAAAGGCCAGCGCAATTAAGCCACCACCGCCAATGCCTTGAATCACGCGCGCACCAATTAAACTCGGCAAATCAATCGCAAACGTACAGAGTGCTGAGCCAATCATGAAAATGACAATGCTGATATTGAGCATGCGCACTCGACCAAACAGATCGCTTAACTTACCATAAACCGGCAGTACCGCTGTCGCAGCCAATAAATAAGCGGTAATCACCCAAGTAAGGGATTTTCCAGCGGATAACTCCTGACCAATCAAAGCCAAAGGTGTGGTGACAATACTTTTTTCTAAAGAGCCTAAGGCAATCACCAGTGCGACGCTGGCAAAAATAATTTTCGGGTTGGATGAATAAGTCGAATCGGTTGACATAAATCCTCTGGTATTAAACGATACCAATACAACATAACGTTATGGGTAAGTGATCAGCGAATGAGCGCAGAGGGTGCGCCGCTTCGGTAACTCAAGATTGAAGAAAGCGCAGCCTATCGCGCATCACTATAAGATAACTGAATATCATTCTATCTAAAATAGGATAGAATGGGATCGTCAATTGCAAATATGGGATTATGATGAAATTAGACGATCTGGCGCTTTTTATTACGGTGGTACGCTGCGGTAGCTTCGCCTTAGCCGCTAAGCAAAAAGCCCTCTCCAGCAGCACTCTGAGTCGCCGAATCCAACAATTAGAGCATGATATGGGTAGCATCTTGCTGATCCGTAGTAGTAAAGAAATTGTTTTAACCAAAGAAGGTGAACAATTATTTGAAACCTATGCCGAGCTCTTCGCTGAAATCGAATCGAAACAAGAAATCGCCTTACGTGCCAAACAAGAATATCGTGGCACGATTGTCATTAATGCACCGATTATCCCCTTACGTCATCAACTGAGCCCACTTGCATTAGAATTTTGTCAGCAACATCCCAACGTTAATATCCATTTTCAAGTCGGTGCGGGCATGGATTACTTCACGCGTCACGATATTGATATCGCTTTGCGTTTTGGTCCTCAGCCACATTCCGATTGGGTCGCTCGTAAGCTAGCCAATAATCCATCGCAGCTCTGCTCGACTCCCAGTTACGCCGCTACCTTAACCTTAAATCACCCTGAACAGTTGCAAACATTACCGCTACTGACGCTGAATACCAAACAGGCTTGGGTGTTTAAACATCGGCTCACAGGAGAACAATTTCAATTTACCCCGCGAGCTCGCTTAAGTTCAGAAGAGTTAGATACGATTTTACAAGCGACGCTCCTAGATATGGGAGTCGCTCGCTTACCGAAAGGATTGATTAGCCAAGAACTGACGCAACAGCAATTAGTTCCTTTATTGCCAGAATGGGATATAGAAGGGGCTGATGTTTATTTACTGCACCCTCAACGGCGATTCTTACCAGAAAGGACCCAAGCTTTTATTGACTACATCAATGCACATTGGCCAAGAGTGGCGTTCAGTCATTGGTTAAATACATAATTGACGAGAATAAAACGCCCTTGGAGAAAAACACAACCTCCAAGGGCGTTATCGATGGTTTATCAACTGAGCGATAAACCGATTTGACGACTAACCGCTAAAGCGATTATAGAAAATGGAAAGTCGCGTTAAAGGAAAGCACACTGACGTCTTTCTTGTCGAGAGTATAACGATGGTAACCTGCGCCTACCGAAAAAGGACCCATAATAAAATATTCAGCGCCTACGCCATACATGATATCGAAACCATCATCATCTTTACTGTTGTTGATTTCTGTTTTCCATGAATGGATACCACCACGCGCATAAATATGTAAAGGACCAAAATCAATGCTTGGCTTTAGTGCGGCATACATGGTTGAAGCAGAGGTTTCAATACCGTTAATTTTAAAATCGCCTAATTTTGTGTAACCACCTTCAACCGCAAAAAATGGCAGAATTCCGGTTCCAACATGCAAATTATAAGCCGTACTGCTATCACCACGGTAATCAGATTGGCCAACCGATGCACCAGCGTAAACCAAAGCATCTGCCATTGCTGCAGAAGAGGCTCCCAATAGCGCGAGGGCAAGTAACGTTTTTTTCATAATTAACCTTTTGATAGTTGTCTGGCCGCTGCTGCTAAGCCAATGTTATGCATTACCAGAAATTATAGAATCATCTTCACCGCACCTCAAGGAACGAAAGGACAGATAGTGAATAAAGATCAATAATATATCCGCTTATCATTTGAAGTCGCCGCCCGATGGGCGGAGACTTGCAGCTTGCCTAACAGGCATCAATCGCTTGTTTGACTCGTTTATCTGAAATCGGATAAGGCGTACCAAGTTGCTGAGCAAAATAACTCACTCTTAGCTCTTCGATCATCCAGCGGATCTCTTTGACCGATTCAGGCACAGCTACTCCTTTCGGAATTTTATTCAATAAGGTCTTGTATTCGTTAACCACCGATTCAATTTTCAACATATGCAAGCGATCTTTATTGGGATCAACCGGCAGCTTTTCCAGCCGCCTTTCAATCGCTTTCATGTAGCGCAAAATATCCGCCAGCTTTTTCCAACCGCATTCGGTGGCAAAACCTTTAAAAATCAGCCCTTCCATTTGTGCTTTGATATCCGATAAAGCAAAAGCCATCGTGAAATCGACTTTACCTTTCAAACGCTTATTAATGTTGTACGCGGTGGTTAAAATGGTTTCTACTTGCTGGGCAATCTCGACCACCGTATCGCCCAGTTCAGCGCGAACATATTCTTTCAGCGCTTCAAAGGCTTCTGGCTGCCAAACCATGCCCCCATGCTGCTCGATAAGCTTATCAACGCCACAAGCAATACAATCATCAATTAAATCCAGCACTTTACCGTAAGGGTTAAAATACAAGCCAAGCTTGGATTTATTAGGCAAGTTACTGTGTAAGTATTTGATCGGTGATGGCACATTAAGCAAAATTAATCGTCTTTGTCCGGCTTGCATCGCGGTTTGCTGCTCACTTTCCGTTTCAAATAGCTTAATTTCAATGCTGTCTTTATTATCCACCAACGCCGGATACGCTTTAACCTCAAAACCGCCGCGTTTCTGCTGGTAAACTTTCGGCAGCTCACCAAACGACCAAGTGTGGAGATCTTTCTGCTCAATATCATCATCCGCCACTTGCGATAAGGTTTCTTGAACCTTGGCTTTCAAGCTTTCTTTCAATGCGTATAAGTCTTTATCTTCATTGAGTTTCCGCTGACGATGATCCACCACCCGATAGGTCACTTTTAAGTGATCAGGTACTTGCTGCCAATTCCAATCTTCACGCTCGATAGCCACGCCTGTCATCCGCTTAAGTTCTTTTTCCAGCGCATCCAGTAATGGCATTGCTAACGGTGTGACGCGCGCTAGAAAAGCATCAGCATAGTTTGGCGCTGGCACAAAGTTCTTACGCAGCGTTTTCGGTAGCGATTTAATCAAACTGACCACTAATTGATGACGTAAACCCGGAATTTGCCAATCAAAGCCTTGCGGCTCAATTTGGTTAAGGATCGGCAAAGGAATATGCACCGTGACACCGTCACTATCAATGCCCGGTTCAAATTGATAACTGAGCTTTAATTTAATTCCGTTTTGGTGCCAGAAATTAGGGTAATCGAGTTCGGTGATATGGCTGGCATCGCCTTTAACCAGCATCTCTTTTTCAAAATTGAGTAAGTCTGGGTTATCATGGCTGGCTTTTTTCCACCAAGCATCAAAATGACGTCCAGATACTACCTCTGCGCCAACTCGTTGATCATAAAATTGGAACAGCTCTTCATCATCCACCAAGATATCTCGGCGACGAGATTTATGCTCTAACTCCTCGACCTCAAGTAACAAAGCGCGATTTTGCTTAAAGAAAGCGTGTTTGGTTTGCCAATCACCTTCCACCAAAGCACTGCGAATGAAAATCTCGCGGCTCAATGGCACATCAATCGCCCCATAATTGACCGCTCGTTTGGCAACGATAGGTACGCCATAAAGGGTCACTTTTTCATACGCCATCACCGCGGCACTTTTCTTCGACCAATGTGGTTCGCTATAACTACGCTTGATCAAGTGCTTAGCAAGAGGCTCAATCCATTCCGGTTGAATTTTGGCGACAATCCGCGCCCACAGTTTCGAGGTTTCGACCAGTTCTGCCGACATCACCCACTTTGGCTGTTTTTTAAATAAACCAGAAGCTGGGAAGATATTGAATCTTGCGTTACGAGCCCCTTGATACTCATTTTTTTCAGCGTCTTTACTGCCGATGTGTGACAGCAAACCCACCAAAATGGCGCTGTGCAGACTGTCATAATTTGCCGGCTGATCGTTGAGCTTATAATCCATTTCACGCATCGATTGATGAATTTGGAAATAAACGTCTTGCCACTCACGAACGCGCAAATAATTTAAATAGTCCTGTTTACATTGACGACGAAAAGCATTGCTATTCAAGGCCTTTTGCTGCTCTTGTAAGTAATGCCACAGATTGATTAAGGTAACAAAATCCGAGTCTTCATCGACAAAACGGCGATGTTTTTCATCTGAGGCTTGCTGCTTATCACTCGGCCTTTCTCTTGGGTCTTGAATCGATAACGCTGAGGCAATGATCATCACCTCTTTTAAGCAGCCTAGTCGCGGCGCTTCCAACACCATTCGCGCTAAACGTGGGTCAATCGGTAAACGAGCCAACTGACGTCCAATCGTGGTCAGGCGTTTTTTCGGGTCGCTGATCTCAGGGTTCATTGCCCCCAACTCTTCCAGCAAGCGAACGCCATCTTGGATATGGCGTTTGTCTGGCGCTTCAACAAATGGGAACGCCTCGATATCGCCTAAGCCTAGCGCAGTCATTTGTAGAATGACTGACGCTAAGTTGGTGCGCAGAATTTCTGGGTCGGTAAACTCAGGGCGAGATAAAAAGTCTTCTTCTGAGTATAGACGGATACAGATCCCCTCTTCGACACGCCCACAGCGCCCTTTACGTTGGTTAGCACTGGCTTGAGAAATTGGTTCAATCGGTAAACGTTGCACCTTGGTGCGATAGCTGTAACGGCTGATCCGCGCGGTGCCAGGATCAATAACATACTTGATCCCTGGTACCGTTAACGAGGTTTCCGCCACGTTGGTGGCAAGTACGATCCGCCGGCCGCTATGGGGTTGGAAAATCTTATTTTGTTCGCCAGAGGATAAACGGGCATACAAAGGTACAATCTCTGTATCTCGTAACTTACGTTTTGCTAACGCATCGGCAGTGTCACGAATTTCCCGTTCACCATTCATGAAAATCAGGATATCCCCTAACCCCTCAAGGCACAGCTCATCCACCGCGTCAAAAATACCTTCGAGTTGATCGCGATCGCTGTCCGTTTCTGCCACTAGTGGACGATAACGCGTTTCTACCGGAAAGGTTCTGCCTGACACTTCAATGATCGGCGCATTAGCAAAGTGTTTCGAAAATCGCTCAGGGTCAATGGTTGCCGAGGTGATGATCACCTTGAGATCAGGGCGACGCGGTAGTAACTGGCGTAAATAACCGAGAATAAAATCAATGTTTAAACTGCGTTCGTGAGCTTCATCAATAATGATCGTGTCGTACTGATTGAGATAACGATCATGTTGAATTTCTGCTAGTAAAATACCGTCAGTCATTAATTTGATTTGGGTTTGCTCAGAGATTTGATCGTTAAAACGCACTTTATAACCGACAACGCCACCAAGCTCACACTGCATTTCTTCGGCAATGCGATTAGCCACCGAACGAGCGGCGAGTCGACGTGGTTGCGTGTGACCAATCAGCCCATATTTACCACGTCCAAGCTCAGCACAAATTTTCGGTAACTGAGTGGTTTTACCTGAACCGGTTTCCCCAGCAACAATCACCACTTGATGCTGCTCAATTGCCCGCGCAATATCATCCCGCTTTTGACTGACCGGTAACTGTTCTGGGTAATCAATCGTGATTTTTTGCGCTTCTCGCTGTGAAACCACCATCATTGAACGAGCAATATCCAGCGCTATTTCATCAAAGACGGCTGTTCTTGCTTGTTCTTTAACAATTTTACTGGCACCGATGATCCGCTTATTGAGACGAAAACGGTCTTTTATCAAACACTGTTGCAACGCTTGTTGCAATGACTTGACGGTATTGGCTTTTGCCATCGTATTTTTTTCTGAGTGAGGCTGTGACTGAGTCAAAGCGTTACCTATTCTTTTCTTTGCATAAAATTAGCCGAATTGTATCACAAACTTGTTGGTCGATCGGTAATTCGTATTAAGCCAATCCTGCTGATTCGGCTCGGTAACCAGTAAAGAAATGTATTTCGATGATTAATTGTTCGTTTATGGCCCATTGCATGCAAGAAGGTTTAGTTTTATTGTCATTTGGCCGCTAAAATAGAAAGATACCTAACTAAGTAGAAAATACTGTGAAAGCTTCTGAACTGAAACTAAGACTTGATGACCTGCCTGCTGATTGTGACCCTGAAGTCGTCATGGGAGAACTTTGGCTGCCCGAACGTTTAGTCGGTACTCAGCACGATAACGATATGCTGTTTTTACAATTTGATAATGCTCCAGAAGAAGGTGAAGGCGAGGAAGAGGGTCGCGGTTTTGTTCAGCATGAAATCAATCTGATCCGTGAGCGTATTACTCAATTACTCAATGAACCCAATCCACAGAGCGTTCAAGTTGAAGCTTTAGTCGCCCTACTGCTGCTTGCCCATGAACAAAGCAGTTCGGAGTTTGTAGAAATGATCAGTGACTGGGAACTGTAAGCGTTTAACTCTCTCAACGCTTGAATAAGCACCTTCTCTGCGCCATTTTCTACAACAATAAGGGAACTGTAGCAGCGTTTTATCCTCCAATCATTAACGTTCACTGGTACCGCATATAGAGAAAGGTATTTTTTATGTTCAATACTATTACTGCCTTATTTAAACAGCTTCTCGACGGGCACGATCTAAGTCAACCTTCTCCTAGCCCTAATTTTGCAATCGCTTGTTTATTGAGTGAGGTCGCTGGTTCAGATCAAAAAATAACCCCCACAGAACGACAAGCGAAGCTAGCCTTACTGCAACGTTTACTTGCAATAGACGACAGTGAAGCACAAGCTTTGATTAGCCGTGCTGAGCAACAAATACGTCAATCGGCATCATTGTATGAATTTACCTCTCAGCTACGAGAATTAACCCAAGACAAACGATTTGAGTTAATAAAAGCGATGTGGGAAGTTGCCCATGCGGATGGTGAGATTGATCCACTAGAAGATGCGGTGATCCGTAAAACGGCTGAGTTATTGTACGTTGACCACAGTCAGTTTATTCGCGCAAAACTGATGGTTGTTAATCCGAAAAAATAAAGCGAAGTTCTCGAATTAACGCGACCTTCGCTTGATGATTTATTTTTTTGCTGTTTTTACTTTCTTTAATGTTGAATTCCACGATGACCTTGATGGGAGCGAAGCAATACGCCCATCAAGGTCTCCAAGACCGTTCGTTAGTATTTAAACTGATTTAAACGCGAGCTCACCGCACTCACTCGATTCGCCGCATCACGACTCTCTTGATTGGCGGCACTGGCACCATGATCAATTTCATTCGCCGCATCATTAATCGCCACAATATTACGATTCACCTCTTCAGTCACCGCCGCCTGCTCTTCTGCTGCGGTGGCGATTTGGTGGGCCATGTCTTGAATACGTTCACTTTGCGCGCGAACCTCTTTTAAAGCATCAACAGCACGTTGTGATAACGCTTGGCAGTTATTACTCTGTTCACGACTTTCATTCACTGTGGCCACCGCTTT
This sequence comes from Vibrio sp. V33_P6A3T137, assembly GCF_009904835.1. Lineage (NCBI taxonomy): Bacteria > Pseudomonadati > Pseudomonadota > Gammaproteobacteria > Vibrionales > Vibrionaceae > Vibrio > Vibrio sp. V33_P6A3T137. The sequence goes on from NZ_WXWK01000075.1 coordinate 11,080, forward strand.
TTTACTGCGCTGACGTAAGGTATCAATCATGGTTTGAATTTCATCGGTAGACTGCGCGGTGCGCGTGGCAAGGTTACGCACTTCGTCAGCCACCACGGCAAAACCACGTCCCTGATCACCAGCACGCGCCGCTTCAATCGCTGCGTTTAATGCCAATAAGTTGGTCTGCTCAGAGATGGCTCGAATGACATCCAAGATTGACCCCACTTGCTCACTTTGCGCTTCCAGCTCTTCTATCTCTTGCGCAGATTTAAGAAGATCATTAGCTAAACGTTTCAAGCCTTCGGCACTTTGTTCTACTTCGCGCTGGCTTTGGTTAATTTCTTGCTGAGCTTGAGTCACGGCGCTGGCCGTCTCTTGAGCATTGTCGGAAACACTGTGCGCGGTAGAAGACATTTCATTGGTTGCGGTTACCACTTGCTCTATTTCTGCCCGTTGATGTCTAATCTGATCGACGCCCTGTTTCGCATAAGAAGCCGAACGCTGCGTGCTTTCCGTTAAGCCATCCATTTGCTGAGCGACATCAGAGACTATCGAGCGAACGTTACCGACAAAGGTATTTAAATGATGAGCCAATTGCCCGGTTTCATCACGGCGATCAATTTTAATGGTTTGGGTTAAATCACCTCCAGATTGGGTGAGTTTTTCAACCAAACCAACCAGCTTTTGAATCGGACGGCTGATTGATAATGCCATGACCCACATGGCGATAATACCTAATAAGATGAGTAAACCACCGACCCAAAGCTGACCTTGTAGGTTAGCGGAGAAGCCTTGATCTAATTGCTGGGAGATCACAGCGGCCTGAGCTAATGCCACAGAAACCGGTAATATCACAATCACTTCCCAGTTATCATTCACCCCATGAGCACGAAACTGCGCTGATGCGATCACTGAATTATCTTCAATGCGGCTTTGTCCAACCACCCGCTTACTGATCAACTGAGCGATACCTGTCTGTTGAAGAGCTTTACCAACATTCGCGGCTTCAGAGCTGTCTGCACTCACGATATTTTTCGGGCTAAGGATGAGGACTCGCGCTTGACGATCAATATGCTTTTGGGTATCGGCAGCGATGCGTTGCAGGAAGTTTAACGAGTAATCGACACCAACCATCCCCGCCGCTTTACCATTAACCATCACAGGAGAAACAAAAGAACTCAACAAGGTTTGTACACCTTGGATATCGTAACTTGCAGGATCAATCACGCAATTTCTGCCCGTTTCGATGGGGCATAAATACCATTCAGAATTACGTACGCCTGTCGAAGAAACGGTTTTATCGTACATATTACCTAATGGACGCATCCCTAGTTGCCCCGAAGCCGAGCGATTCCAGTAGGGGGCGAATTGACCATTATCTTTGCTATGCGGTAAGCCGAGCGAAAAGATATCATCACCATCGAATTGATGCGCTTCCCAACCGGTATAAATACCTAGCAAATCGGGATGTTGAAGAAAAACACTGCGTAACATTTCAGTGACCACTTCACGAGAAGGACGCTCACCTTCTAAGCTACTCGATAATGACTGTGAAATGAGCATCGCTTGGTCAAAACGACTTTTCACTCCTAACGCTTCTTGCGTTGCAATAAGCTGCATGTTTTGTAACGCTTGACGGCGCAGCTCTTGATCGACCTGTTGATTAACGGAAGCCGATAAAATTTGACTGCTATGATAACTAAAACCAATCACCGCAAGGGTGATTGATAAAAGGGCTAACACACTAAAGGTTAAAACCTGTTGGCGAATACTGGTAAATTTCATCCTGATAACCTTACTTATCCATTGATTACTACCAGTTTAAGTCAGATTTTTCCTTTGAGCATTGTCATCGCGTTTTTATTGAGAGATTTGCCATATAAATAGATCGATGAATGTTTAAAACATCGTTAATGCCAGTTTTGCCAGATTGTAAGCATCGACATAACCGGAATGCTGACGCCCTTCCCAATCAATACCCTGTGCTTCTTGCGCCGCTCGATGCCCGATTCGTTTATCTTTTAAACGATGTTGAAGACGATATAAGGTCGCTAAATTGATGCATTCGTGGATCGGCATAGGCAGACCTTTTTGCGCGCACTCTTTGGCTAAGATCAAATCGTCTCTTCCCCAACACGCATAAATTTTCTTACTGCCACCAAAGTTTTTCACCATCGACCGCAACACATCGGCAAGGGGGCGGCCTTGTTTAGCTACTTTACGTGGAGTAATCCCCGTTAGTTCAACGCAAAACTCAGAAATTTTATCCTGCTCGGGTTGTACATAATATTGAGCTCGCTTGACGATTTTACCCGCCGTAAGATCGATTTCAGCCAACCCCACTTCGATGATCTCTCCGGTAGTGCCTACGCCGTTCTCATTCCAGCAACACATTTCGAGGTCAAAACACACCACTCGGTTGTAATTCATTCGTTTATTCCGTGACTGATTGTCAATAAACCACAAATACTACCCAACTCTCTGCCAAAACTCGACGATTAAACCGTAGCGCCACGATTGGTTGCCGCAATTTTAAAACGATTGTCGACAAACTCGACAAATCACCACGTTGAGCGCTTAAAAAGCGAACGAATAGTCGCACTCTCACCCTGAAAACACCGATTTAACCATGCCTCATCGGTTGAATATGCTAATATCTGCCCTTATTTATCAAGCTATTCTGATCATCAAAATACTGCACCACGCTGTATTTGTTAGACCTAATATTGAGAATTCATCATGAACTTCGATTTAAGCGCTATACCAACCACCGTCGACATGCTCCACGCTGTCCTTGCTATTTTCAGCTTATTTGCTCTGTTATTACTGATTCTTCGTAAACCGCGTGTGATAGAAACCATCGTTGAAAAGCCGATTGAGAAGATCGTCGAAGTGGAAAAACCGGTGGAGAAAATTATTGAAGTCGAAAAGATTGTTGAAGTAGAAAAAATCGTTGAAAAAGTGGTCGAAGTAGAATCCAAGCTTGCCACGACATCGACTGACTCGGCACTGCAATTGCTGGCCATTTTGCAAAAAGAAGCCCGCTTCATTGACTTTTTACAAGAAGAACTCAGCGCATTCTCTGACGAAGAAGTCGGTGCAGCGGCTCGCGTTATCCATTCGGGCGGTCAAAAAGTTCTCAAAGAATACTTAACGTTAGAGCCAATTCGTACTGAAGAAGAAGAGACCCGCATCACCGTTGAACAAGGGTTCAACTCGCAAGCGATTCGTTTGATCGGCAACGTGACCGGACAAGCACCGTTTACTGGTACGTTGATCCACAAAGGGTGGAAAGCCAGCGCACTACACTTGCCGAAACTGGCCGAGCATTATGATCCCTCAATCATTGCCCCAGCAGAGGTAGAGCTATAATGGAACATCAACACGATCTCTCCACGCAACCATCAGCAACTTTTAGTGTCGGTATTGATTTAGGTACGACTCACTGTGTGCTTGCCTATAGTGATACACGCAACGAACACGCGAGTGTGCAAGTGATGCCGATTCCTCAGCTCAGCGCACCGGGTAGCGTCGAATCGCTCAATCAGCTTGGTTCTTTCGTCTATCAACCCCATGAACACGAAATGAATCCAGCGTCTCGTGTATTGCCATGGACAGATAAACCCAATGCCTTAGTAGGAGCGATTGCCCGCAACCTTGGCGCTAAAACGCCGATTCGCTTGGTGGCCAGTGCGAAATCTTGGTTATGCCATGGCGGTGTGAATCGTCGTGAAGCATTTTTACCTGCTGGCAGTCCCGAAGAAGTGGAGAAACTCTCTCCCCTACGCGCCACCGAGCTTTACCTTGAGCACTTAAAACAAGCGTGGGATCACACTCATCCCGAACATCCGCTCTGTGATCAAGAAGTAACCATCACCGTACCCGCCTCGTTCGATCCGGCAGCGCGAGAGCTCACGGCTGAAGCGGCGCGGAATATTGGCTTAACCCATTTGATCTTACTCGAAGAGCCTCAAGCCGCACTGTATAGCTGGATCGATAATAGTCATGATCAATGGCGTGATCAGGTCAATGTCGGCGATATCGTACTGGTGGTGGATATTGGGGGTGGTACTACCGACCTATCACTGGTTGAAGTGACCGAAGATGAAGGAACACTAAGTTTACAACGCATCGCCGTCGGTGAGCATATTTTGCTCGGTGGCGATAATATGGATCTCGCTCTTGCCTACCACTTAAAAATGAAGCTGGCCAAAGAAGGTAAAGATCTACAACCTTGGCAAGTGCAAGCGATGACTCACGCTTGCCGCGATGCCAAAGAAGCGTTATTGAATGATAGTCAACGACAAGCGATGCCGATTGTTGTGCCAAGTCGCGGATCCAAACTGCTCGGTAGCACATTGAAAACCGAGTTAACACAAGATGACGTTCAGCAAATGCTGATTGACGGCTTCTTCCCGAAAGTGACGATTAATGATCATCCGCAGCAACGCAGCCGTGGCGCATTAACCCAAATGGGCCTACCTTATGCGCAAGATGCGGGTATTACTCGCCATATTGCCGCGTTTCTTGCCAAACAAGCCAACGCAACCACAGAGGCAACAGACCAAGAATTCAATCCGTTTCTTGGTGGCATGCCCAGCCAATCATCACCGTCAAACGCTTTTATTAAGCCAACCGCAATATTGTTTAATGGCGGAGTGTTAAAATCCTCTCTCTTAGCTGAACGTTTGCAAGACACCATTAATCAATGGCTAGTCGAAGCCAACGCTCCAATCGCTAAACGCCTGACGGGCGTTGACTTAGACTTAGCCGTTGCCAGAGGTGCCGCTTATTATGGTGTGGTTCGCCGCGGTCAAGGGGTGCGTATTCGTGGTGGTATAGCTTCGAGTTATTACGTGGGTATTGAAAGTGCGATGCCAGCAATTCCCGGTATGGCTCCGCCAATGGAAGCACTCTGTGTTGCACCGTTTGGTATGGAAGAAGGCTCTAGCGTCGACGTCCCCAGCCAAACTTTTGGTTTAGTGATTGGTCAACCGGTTAACTTCCAGTTTTTTGGCTCAACAACTCGCCGTGACGATGCCGCAGGCACCCATCTGGATCATTGGCAAGATGACGAATTAGAAGAACTACCGGAGATCCAAGTCACTTTACCGGTATCAGAAGGCCGTCGCGAAGGTGAAATTGTCCCTGTCACCTTAGCTGCACGAGTCACGGAGTTAGGAACGTTACGCCTTGAGGCCATCGCCGCTGATAATGGCCAAACGTGGCATGTTGAATTCAATGTCCGTGAAGAAGCGCAACCGACCGCTTAGCCATCCATTACAAAAACGGCACTTTCAGAGTGTCGTTTTTATTCATGAAAAGGGTTGTCATGACATCTCCTCGTTTTCTGGTGGGCATTGACTTAGGTACCACCAATACTGTCGTTGCTTATTGCGAGCTAACCACGGATTTATTGCATTCACCCGTGACTCTGTTCGAGATCGATCAATTAATTGGGCCCGGTGAAGTGGTGCGTAGACCGTTATTGCCTTCTTTTCGCTATCACCCAGCAGCAGAGCAAGTCAACGCCGCTGATCTTACCCTACCTTGGGAACATCAAGCGGTCAGTGGCGATCTTCCTCAGGTAATCATTGGTGAATGGGCCCGAGCGCTCGGTGCCAAAGTCGAAGGTCGCCAAGTGGTGAGTGCCAAAAGCTGGCTGTCTCATCCGAGTGTCGACCGACACTCCGCCATTTTACCTTGGGCTGGAGCGAGTGATGTCGATAAAGTCTCACCGGTGATTGCCAGTGCGAGTTATCTCAACCACATCCGTCAAGCGTGGAATCACCGCCATCCGGGAGATCGGTTAGAAAATCAAGAAGTGGTAGTCACCGTGCCAGCCTCATTTGATGAAACAGCCCGTCAACTCACCCTCGATGCTGCGCAATTGGCAGGTTTATCTACCATCATTTTATTAGAAGAGCCACAAGCCGTTTGCTACGATTGGTATGCTCGTCATTCCGCTACCGCCAGTGAGCAACTGAGCGAAGTCCCTTTGATTTTAGTCTGTGATGTCGGCGGTGGCACCACCGATTTGAGCTTAATTGAAGCCAAATACCAGCAAAGTTTAATCCTCAATCGTGTTGGTGTCGGTGAGCACCTCATGCTCGGTGGTGATAACGTAGACCTCGCCCTCGCCCATCTTGCGGAACAACATTTCAATACGAACCAAAAGCTGAGCGCTGCAAGCCTGAGTAAATTGATTCAACAAACACGGCAAGCAAAAGAGCAACTGCTGTCTACCAATCCCCCAGACAACGTAAAAATCACCCTATTAGGCAGTGGCTCTAAATTGCTCGGTGGCAGTAAAAGCGTCTCGCTCACTCGCCAAGAAGTGCATCAGATTGCTTTAGAAGGATTCTTTCCACGGTCTGAATTTTCACAGTTGCCTGATAAGCGGCGTCGTGCGGTGGTCGAATTTGGCTTGCCCTACGTCGCTGACCCTGCAGTGAGTAAACATGTCGCCGAATTTCTTCACCAGCATCAATCTGTTGCGCTATCAGCACTCAATCAGCTCGATACCACACAGCCAGCGATACCTGTTGGGTTGCTGCTCAACGGTGGGGTTTTTAATAGCCCATTAATTACCGAACGTCTTACCCAACTGCTGACCGACTGGCGAGGGGCGCCAATAACCGTATTAGATAACCCTCACCCTGATTTAGCCGTAGCGCTTGGTGCTGTCGCGTTTGCCAAGGCTCGACGTGGTGCACAGCTGAAAATTGGCGGCGGATCTGCCCGCTCGTATTTTTTACATCTTCCCGAAAAGAATCATTTAGGCAAGGCATTGTGTTTACTCGCTAAAGGCAGTGAAGAAGGGCAAGAGATCCGCTTAACTGGTCGGCGCTTCTCGTTAACATTAGGCGAGCCTGTCCGTTTTAACCTTCTTACCTCCAGTTACGATACGATTGATGAAAAAGCGCCAATACAAAATGGGATGCTGATCAACATTGAACCGGAACGATTTACGCCTTTACCGCCCTACATTACCAGCCTCGAAGGTGAAGGGGCGGTTTTACATGCCAACCAAAAAGAGCGCATTGAAGTACAACTGGCCTGTCAGCTAACCGAAGTTGGTACATTGAAAATAGAGTGTGTTCACGTCGACGATGAAAGTAAACGCTGGGCATTAGAATTCGAAGTTCGTCAGCAAACCGAAGCGATGCAGCAACCAGCCTCTCTTCATCCTCGCTTATCGGAATGCAAAACCTTAATCGCTCGTTTGTACAGCGGTAATACCAAAAGTGCAGCGAATAACGAGATAAAAACCTTAACCAAAACCCTTGAGAAACAACTGGGCAAACGCGATGAATGGGATTTCACCACCCTGCGCCATTTATTTGATGTATTAGCTCAAGGACGTAAACGTCGCCGTCGCTCAGAAGCACACGAAAAACATTGGCTACGCTTGGCTGGGTTTACATTACGTCCAGGTTTTGGTGATAGCACCGACCCATGGCGCATCGATCAGGTATGGGGTCTCTATCAGCAAGGTATTCAGTTTCAAAATCAACAAGGTTGGAGCGATTGGTGGGTATTTTGGAGGCGAATTGCAGGGGGATTAAACCAAAGCCAACAAGAGCAAATTCTAGCCGACATTGCCAAATACTTGCATCCCGGCGCGATAAAAAACCCACAAACGGCGAAAGCAGCGCAAGAGATGGGCTACGAAGCGATGGTGCGCCTTGCTGCATCGTTAGAACATCTGGATGTTGAAGATAAAGTGCTGCTCGCGACTTGGTTTTTGAATAAAGCCCTCAACCAAACCAACTTCGCTCAGGCTCACTGGTGGGCATTTGGCCGACTTGCCTCACGCAGTCTATTTTATGGCAGCCAACACACCGTTATTGCGCGAGAACAAGCAGAACAATGGTTACCCACTCTGCTTGAGCAAAACTGGCAACAAGAACCGATGATTGCTTTTGCCACCGTGATGATGTGCCGTAAAACGGGTGATCGCTTGTTTGATATTAATGATTCCATGCGTCGCGATGTGTTAAGCAAACTGAAACACAGTAAGGTTCCGGATGCATGGGTAGCTCTGGTCGATAGCGTCAGTGAGCTTTCTGCGAGTGAGTCAAAACGTGTCTTTGGTGATGCTTTACCGTATGGCCTACAGCTGATTGAACATTAATCGTCAGTTGTAACGAAGGTGTTGATAGACTTTAAGATCGATAAAGGACAGTCACGGTAGCTGTTCTTTATTATATTGGTATTTTCACCGCTAGTTATGGATGAGCGGGGAGCCGTATCGTGAATGTCGTTTGCTGGGGATCAGACTCCAGTATAATCTCACCTTGATGAGCCTCAACGATTGAACGGGTAATAGAAAGACCGAGACCAGAGCCATCGCCTTGACGTAGACGAGAAGGATCGCCTCGATGAAAGCGCTCAAACACCAAGGGGATCTGATCGCGAGGGATTGGCTCTCCCGGATTACTCACTAGAAGGTGAACCTGATGATTAACCCTTTTTATCGTCACCGTAATCACGTGTTCAGCGGGAGTATGTCGAATCGCGTTAGATAAAAGATTAGACAGTGCTCTTCGTAACATTAAACGATCACCGATCACGGAGCCCTTACCGACCAACTTCATCGTTAAGCCCTTTTCTTCTGCCAAAGCTTCATAAAATTCAAACAGAGCGCGCACTTCTGATTCAAGTGCAACATTTTGCTCAGGTTTCGGCAGCATGCCATTATCAGCTTTAGCCAAAAACAGCATATCAGCAATCATCCGGGCTAAGCGTTCAAATTCTTCTAGGTTAGAATGTAAGGCTTCTTGGTACTCCTCTGCCGAGCGAGAGCGTGATAACGCCACTTGTGTCTCGGTCATCAAGTTGGAGACTGGTGAGCGTAACTCATGAGCGATATCGGCAGAAAATTCATTCAAACGACGAAACGACTGTTCGAGACGCTCTAACATGCCATTAAAAGCTTGCACCAGTTCTTGTATCTCGCTGGGTGCCTCTTCTGTTGATAACCGTTCCCCAAGGCTATGTGCCGATAATCGCCTTGCTGTACCAGCAATCGTTCGCATTGGCGCTAAGCCTTTATGGGCGGCCATCCAGCCGAGCATCGCCGCAAATAACGTTGCAATACCAATCCCGATGCCTAATTGTAAGCGTAGGGTATTAAGAAAATGCACGTGATGAGAGATATCTAACCCGACCAAGACATTAACGTCGCTAAGCTCTGGTAATGACACAGAAAACTGAGTGGCGATACCAATAAAATCCGCCCCAGAGGCATCGCTCCATTTGAGAAAAGGTTGCTTAGAGGTGACTAAATGAGTCTTAATCGGCTCAAGGTGTTCAGCACGCAGAGCATATTGCCATTGCTGATCGGCAATAGCGATCAAAATGGCAACATTATCATGCCCTACAAGGATCTCATTGATTCGGGGCGATAAGGTGTCAAGTGAGTGATGAGAAGTCGTCGTCGATAGGAGTCTTTCTATAGTAGTCAACTTAGTTGCAAGCTCATGGCTATCTAATTCATCGAAATGAAGGGACACTGAGCGCTCAATTAACACGCCCATGATGATCAATAGTCCACCCGCCATCAGAGCAAACAACACCGCCAGTCTAACGGTTAGAGATTGCGCCAATTTCACGTCTCGTCAACCTCAAGCACGTACCCCATTCCTCGAACAGTACGAATTAACTTTGGCTCAAAGGGGTCATCAACTTTCGCTCGTAAACGACGCACAGCCACTTCAATCACATTCGTATCGCTATCAAAATTCATATCCCACACCTGAGAAGCAATAAACGAGCGCGATAAAACTTCACCTCGTCGGCGCAATAATAACTCTAATAAGATAAATTCTTTCGCTGTTAAATCAATTCTTTGTCCATTTCGTATCACTCGACGTTTCACCAGATCAAGCGCTAAGTCTGCTGCCTGTAAGTGATCGATCTTTTGCGTTTTCCCTCTTCTCGATAAGGTCCGAACTCGAGCAAGCAATTCGGAAAAAGCAAAAGGCTTGATGAGGTAATCATCAGCACCCAATTCAAGCCCATGCACACGATCTTCAACGGCATCCCGCGCGGTCAAAAACAGCACCGGCATATGATATTCAGCACGACGAATCGTCTTTAACACACCCCACCCATCCAGTCCCGGCAACATAACATCCAATATTAAGAGGTCATACTCTCCTGTTAATGCCAGATGTAATCCATCAATGCCATCACGTACCAGATCAACCACAAAACCGGCTTCACTTAACCCTTGCTGTAAATAATCGCCGGTTTTCTTTTCATCTTCTACGATCAAGATTTTCATCATTCGCTACTAAAGTTCAGGACAGGTGGCGTTATGTTCTCGTAAACACCAAACGATAACAATACTTAACGAGAACATTGTCGAAAAGGATCGTATCACTAGGGTCTGTTGACCACACAAACAGACCCTAAGCATAAGCTTTAACGAATTAGTTAAGGCCTCGTTCCGCTAACCATTGTTGCATCATGCTAATTTCCTCTTCTTGTGCTGCAATGACCGCTTGCGCCAAAGCACGAATTTTAGGATCGCTACCGTGCTCTAATACCACTTTCGCCATCTCAACCGCACCTTCATGGTGAGGAATCATTCCGCGCACAAAATCCACATCGGCATCACCGGTAAAATTGATATTCATGGCTTGGTGCATTTGATCATTAATGGCTTGATAAGCCGCAATCGACGCTGATTGTGTCGAAGGGGCAGCCATCTTTGTATGGTGTTTGGCATGCCCATCGGTGGCCGCAAAAGTCACGGCACTAAACATCACCAAGACACTGGTCAATAGCCCTACTTTACGTAACATAAACACCTCGATAAAAACGTGATAAAAATTTTGCCATTGCCTGACAACTCAACATTGCTCCCAACCCAAAGTACAATCTGCTTTGGTCGCTGGAACAGATTAATCATAGTCTGCGCTGCCTGTCAGTAACATGACCTGAAGATTACATTCTTGTCATCTATACCCAAACGACTTGGAGTTGCAGGTAGGCGACAAGTGACTGACAAATTTGTCTGGAACAAATTTGAACAGCCGTAGGCTGGCCTTTGGTGAGAGCCACGGATGGTTCTCATCATCCCCATAAGCATAGGCAAACGATGTGATTGGGGTGAACGAACATAGCCAACACCGCTACAGCTTCAAATAGGAAAGGGATAACGAGTACCTAAACTCATCCGTGAGCATCACTGCCGTGATTCAAGGCATTAGAAAGAGCACTCTACAACCGATTAACACTCTATAAAACTGGATGCATTCAGCATAGACGAGGATATTTCGGCATAAAACCACTTTTTATTCACTGTTTTATGCCGTTTTTTAACATTAGTAACAATTGAACTTGTATTAATTGAGCATCGGTTAATAATAGTCAGTTCAATCACCCCGAGCGGCTTTAGGTGGCAAACGGATCATCCGTTCATCGACCACGATAAGCGTAGATAGACATAAGTCATGTGACTACCGTGGTGAAAGCATTTAATGACGCAGAACATTGAAAGAGAAAAAGAATAAATAAGACGTGTAACAATCATTCTATCGTAACTTACTGATTCCCAATACTCTACCTACTCGCGATTGATCGCCATTCCCTCTCCTTGAGCCATAGCGTTTTACAGGAAAGGAAAGTTTTTGAATCTCGGCGTTATCAAGTCATCAGGGAAGAGAATATCTACGATACCTCAAACGCCATCGAGAATTTAGGAGAAAGTTGTGAAAATATTTTGGCATTTACGCTGGTTTTTTAGACTACGCTGGCAACATTATTGTGGTTCTATCTTACTGTTCGTGCTTATTTCAACCATGCAACTTATTACCCCCAAAGCCGTTGGCCATATTGTGGATGGTGTCGTCGACAACACTATGACGCGTAATGAAGTATTGCAATGGCTGGGTGGACTCTTGGTGGTCATTCTTATCATCTATGGTTGTCGAATTCTCTGGCGTATTTGGTTATTTGGTGCCAGTTTTGAACTGGGCAGTATTCTGCGTAACCGTCTCTATCAACACCTATCACACCAGCCGCCACGTTTTTTTGAACGCTATAAAACCGGCGATCTCATGGCGCGTGGCACCAATGACGTGAAAAATATTGTTATGACGGCAGGCGAAGGTGTGCTTACCGCGACAGATTCACTGATCACCGGTATTGCTGTACTGATCATTATGAGTACTCAAATCAGTTGGAAACTAACCCTAATGGCACTATTGCCTATGCCCTTTCTTGGATTAGCGATTTTTTTCATTGTTCGCATTCTCCATCAGCGCTTTAAAGTCGCTCAAGAAGCTTTCTCTGATATGTCTGACATGACTCAAGAGTCATTAAATGGCGTGCGTATGTTGCGAGCATTTGGCCTAGAAAGCCAAGAACAACAACGCTTTGAAAGAATGGTCAACGAAACTGGCGATAAAAACATTGCCGTCGCTCGTGTCGATGCCCGTTTTGATCCCGCGATCCAGTTGGCGATTGGTTTATCGTTTTTTATCAGTATCAGCGTCGGTGCCTATCTGGTTGCTCAGCAAGAAATTAGTCTAGGTGATCTCACTGCGTTCACTATGTATCTCGGCCTGATGATCTGGCCGATGTTAGCATTTGCGTTTTTATTTAACATTTTAGAACGCGGCTCTGCCGCTTGGGATCGCTTGCAAGAGGTACTCGACCTTGCGCCGAGCATCATCAGTGGTGATCATGCATTACCAAACGAAGCTCAGCCACTAACAATCCATATCGAACAATTTCACTGGGATGCACAACTTCCCGCGGCTTTGGAACAGTGCCATATTCATCTTAAACCCGGTGCGATGTTGGGTATTGCTGGCCCCGTGGGTAGTGGTAAATCGACCTTAGTCGCCTTACTACTGCGGCAACAAGAGTTACAACATGGGGAGATTCGTTATGGTGATGTGTTGATAAAAGAGGCCAAATTGGATCAATGGCGCCGTAAATTTGCGGTGGTGAGCCAATCGCCTTTTCTTTTCTCCCGTTCGATATTTGACAATATTGCCCTAGGTTGCCCTACCGCCACTCAAGAAGAGGTTTACCAAGCAGCGAAACTGGCTTGTATTCATGACGATATTTTGAAATTTCCAGCAGGTTACGATACCGAGGTCGGTGAAAAAGGCATCACGCTATCTGGTGGACAAAAACAGCGCATAGCGATCGCGCGTGCGATGTTATTGAATGCCGAAATATTGATTCTCGACGATGCGTTATCAGCGGTGGATGGACGCACTGAGCATACCATCTTGCGTAACCTTGCAACGAGTAACCAGCAGCAATCTTTGATTATCATTGCTCATCGCTTAACCGCTTTAGAGAAAGCCGATGAAATCATTGTCCTTAATCACGGGAGAATCGCCGAACGCGGTCGACATCAACGCTTGCTGACCAATCACGCTTGGTATGCCGAGATGTACCAATATCAACAACTGGCTCAAGCGATTGAGGGAGAATAAACATGAGAAAGCAAACCATAAAACGCCTGTTTACCTACCCTCTCTCACAACCCAAGCCGATGATGATTGGCCTGTTGTTTCTGTTTATCGCTGCAGTAGCGAATGCAGGGGGGCCTTGGCTTATCCAACACTTTATCGATGAACACATTGCTAAAGGGGATTATTCTCAGCAAGCGTTAACGCTATTAGCAGCCGGTTATCTTGGTCTTACCCTGTGTTCAGCGCTGTTTCAATATCTGCAAAGTATTCAATTTAATATTGTCGCCACAGGGGTGATCAAAACCATTCGTAAACAGGCTTTTAATCGTGTCCTTCGACAGCCGCTGTCAGCCTTCGATTACACGCCAACCGGTAAGTTGGTCTCACGGTTAACCAACGATACTGAATCGCTGCAACAGTTTTATGAATTACTGATCGCTTCGGTGGTTAGAAATATTGTGATGATCTCCGTCATGCTGGTAGTAATGTGGCTACTTAGCTGGCAACTCACGCTGGTCGTGCTGGTTCTTTTACCCGTGGTTATAGGGTTCATGTTACTTTTCCAAAAACTCAGCACTTCAGCTTATCGGGTAATGCGTGATTTACTTACTGACATCAATGGCAACATGAGTGAATCGATTCAAGGTATGAGTGTGATTCAGTTAATGCGCCAAGAACAACGTTTTAACCAACAATTCAAACAACTGACCGCCGAACATTTCAATGCCGGTAAAAAAGTGATCACCTTAAATGGTATTCTGCTTCGTCCATTAATGGATCTATTGGCTGGCATTGCGTTATTAACCTTAGTGGCTATTTTTGGTTTTAGTGGCACTGAGTTAATCGGTGTTGGCGTACTTTACGCGTTTATTAGCTATCTCGGACGAATTACCGAGCCGCTAATAGAAATGACTCAACAACTGGCTCTATTACAGCAAGCCTTAGTCGCCAGTGAACGAATTTTTGAGATGATCGATGCGCCACAACAAACCTATGGTGAAGATACTCGACCACTGGCCAGTGGTGCCATCTGCTTAAATAATCTCTCATTCAGCTATGATGGAACGCAAACCGTACTCAAGCAGATTAATTTGACTATTCCTCATCAGCACTTTGTGGCTTTAGTTGGCCATACCGGTAGTGGTAAAAGTACCATCGCTTCGTTATTGATGGGCTTTTATCCGGTGGAACAAGAGGCATTATTGATTGATGGCAGAGCGATTCATGATCTCGATAAAACCGTATTAAGAAAAGACATTGCCATGGTGCAGCAAGACCCACATGTTCTACCGTCATCAGTGCGTGATAACATTGCTCTTGGACGCAAGATCAGTGATGAGTCAATTTGGCGAGCGTTGCATCAAGTCGGACTGGCTGAGCAGATTCAGCACTATCCCGAGCAATTAGACACTCAATTGGGGCAAGGTCAAACCAATCTCTCCGCCGGACAAAAACAACTGCTCGCGATGGCTCGTGTCTTAGTCGCTAAACCGAAAATACTGATCTTAGATGAAGCGACAGCCAATATCGATTCAGGCACAGAAGCATTAATACAGCGTAGCCTCCATGCGTTACGCCATGATATGACCTTAGTGGTGATTGCCCACCGCCTATCAACCATTATGGAAGCCGATAAAATTGTTGTTTTGCATCATGGCGAACTGGTCGAACAAGGCTCACATCAAGAATTACTGGCTCAAAAAGGACGTTACGCGCAAATGTATAAAATGCAGCAAGTGGGTGAACATCTGCGTGATATTGAGCATCAAACACCGCTCGAACCGGTTTGCTAATCCTATACCGCTTCGTAAACAGAACGAAGCGGTATATCGCACCTCTCTCAAGTAATGATAAAAAATCCCTTCGTATCTCATGCCTACTAGGATCCCCCCTCATTAATGATAAAATACTCGCTATCTCATCCATGACTACGGTATGATGCGCGGCTGTCATGATGACTCACCGTTCAGCTCTAAACCCCATTAGCAGGATAGATCACCTTAAGTAAAGCAGTTGTATGATATGTCTATGAACGCCGATAAATTTATGAATGTGTTTCGCCTACCAGGCTCAATACAAGTTCGTATAGGTCAATGGCAATCGACCTTTCGTGGAACCTCCGATATTATTTTGCACCAAGCGCTAACGCTACGTAACCAACAGTATCATCAAGCTGATTTTTTGCCCCGTGGTTGGTGTTTAACCCCATTCTCTACCGAGGATATTTCTATCACTCATCACGGCAAATACATCCAAACGACAATGCTCACCATGATCGACCGAAAGGTGACTTATAAACGAATTTATCTGTCTCGTTTGCCTCTTGAACAGGCTGAGCCAGCTTTACGTGCGTTTAAAACCGAATGGATTAAGCAATACAACATTGTGTTGAGCAAATACAATCAGCAACAAAAAAAGCAGTTTATGCGGTTTGCGCAAGAAGAGCTGGAAACGCTCTACCCATCGATCCCCAAAGGACAATTTAACTCTGTATTATGGAACCGCATAGTGCGTTCAGAATTCGGCTCTGAAAACAAACAGACCAATCCCTATTTTGTTAAAGCCTCTCTTTAACTAAGCCGTTAGGAACTAAGCCGTTAGGCGACAAAAAGGTAGCATGATCAATAAAGAGTCAGTCAACCACCCAGCCCTAACTGGCTGAGTGGAATAAAAGGTTAGTGTTGTACACCGGAAGGGTTATGACTAAATTCGGTTTGTTGATAAATATCCGCCAGCGCTTTGACTTTGTTGGCTCTGGCTTTTCGACGCCGTTTAGGTTCGAACTCTTGCTCAACGTGTTTTAACGTTTGCTCGTGCTCTTTGGCTGATTGAATGAACTCAGGGTTTGATATCGCCTGTTGGCGTAGGCGGTTAACGCGTTCTAATGTTTCCCACAACATAGAGACCTCCTTACCACTGGTTATATAACCAGCATAGCTCAGCCTCTAGGCTTGTCAAGCGTAAACACTGTCATTATACACAGTATTTACACTCTTTTACGCTTAAAACACTATCTTGATCACCCTTTATCGATGGTGTACTTACTGAACAAAGATTGGCTAACCGATTGAGGGTGCTGTAAATATTGATTCAGACCGGCTTTACGAAGCTCACAAGCCGGACAAGTCCCACAGCCATCCCCGATCATGCCGTTGTAACAGGTCAGCGTTTCGTTACGCACTAAATCCAAAGCTTGATACTGATCCGCTAACGCCCATGTTTCTGCTTTATTCAACCACATTAACGGAGTACGAATGGTTAATTGGCGATCCATTCCTTGCACCAAAGCGTGGTTCATCGCTTTGACAAAATCATTTCGACAATCCGGATACCCTGAAAAATCGGTCTCACACACCCCAGTAATGATCGTATCAGCACCAATTTGGTAAGCGTAAATACCTGCTAAAGTCAGAAACAAAATATTTCGTCCCGGGACAAAGGAATTCGGTAAACCGTTTGCCTGCAATTCATGAGAGACCGGAATATCATCACGAGTTAGTGAGCTGATCGCCAGTTCATTAAGCAAGCTGACATCCATCACTTTGTGTGCTTTGACACCTAATTTGAGTGCTAATTGCTGAGCAACTTCAATTTCAAGTTTATGTCGCTGCCCATAATCAAACGTAATCGCATGAACTTCATCAAACTCTTGCAAGGCTTGCACTAAACAGGTAGTTGAATCTTGCCCACCACTGAATACCACGACTGCTTTATTCATGTTGGATTCCTTTAAGCAATATTTAAGTATTTATGGGTTTGGATCGATAAACGCCAGTTACGGGTAATACAAGTCTCTATACATAACTGGGTTGCCCGTGGTTTTTGACTGATCGGCTGCAAAGCAATAATGGTATCAGGGCTTATCGCTACTTGTGCTAATAAGGCCTCTAACTGTGCGATGTCTTTTTCTGTACCCACTGGATGCTTGATTTCATTGGCCCGTTGTAGTGCTGACGGCACAATCGGTAACTTACCTTTCATCGCGATTTTCGGTGACACGGTCACCCAAGTCTTCGCACTGGCTTTAATCTCAAACGTACCACTGGTTTCAATTTGACATTGACAGCCAATCGCTTCAAACGCTTCCGTCAAAGGGACAAGATCATAAAGACAAGGCTCGCCACCCGTGATCACAATATGTTTGGCGGTGTAGCCTTGCTGCTGATATTGAGCGACGATCTGCTCCGCAGAGCCTTGACACCATGTTGGACTATCGCCTTGTTTGATAATAATTTGCTCGAAGCTACGCTGATCTTGTGGCTCAGCATCCCAAGTTTGCTTAGTATCACACCAAGCACAACCAACCGGACATTGTTGAAGACGTACGAATACCGCTGGGACACCAGTGAAGACGCCTTCCCCTTGGATGGTTTCAAATATTTCATTCACTTTGTACAAAGTCATTGGCCTATATTTGCGCTGATAAAACGTTAGGCCGCAGACCTTAATAGATGCTCAACTTGAGGTCAATTTAAACCCGCCGATCATCAATAATTTCTCGTTAAGGGCTCCGCTCCCTTCTTACTTGCACCGTTAGTGTTATTGACGAGGTTGATTCATCTACCTCAATCCCGCGCTTTTTATAAACTGACTTTAGATTTTCATAAAAAACACGTATCTTGTCATACTTTCAAGCCAAGCGATTTATCCGTTGCACCACGGAAAATGGGCTAAAAACGATAAATCCAGCGGTAACTCTCTTTTTAGTCATTTTAGGTAACACATGTATAAATTGATCGCGCTCGATATGGATGGCACCTTACTCAATAGCCAAAAGCAGATTTCTCTACGCACTCAACAAGCGATAGCCAAAGCTCGCGAGCAAGGAATTAAAGTCGTGCTTGCTTCTGGTCGTCCACTCGCGGGGATGCAAGATAAACTCGAACTTTTACACCTCACCTCAGATCAAGACTATGTATTGCACTACAACGGATCGATGGTGCAAAACGTCGGTACGGGGGAAGTTATCTATCAACAAATTATTGATGGTCGCTCGGCTAAACGGGTAGCACAATTAGCCAAAGAGCTGGGCGTTAATACCCATGCATTTAGTCAAATTCATGGTTTGATCACCCCAAAAGTCAGCCAATATACTGAAGTCGAAGCGACTATAAATGGCATTTCCATCACTGAGATGGACTTTGACCAGTTGGAAGATGATCATCCGATCATCAAAGCAATGATTGTCGCAGAGCCAGCAGTGTTAACCGCAACCATCGCGAAAATTCCAGCTGAGTTCTATCGAGATTTCACGATTGTACAAAGTGCGGCATTTTTTGTTGAATTCCTTAATCCTAAAAGCAATAAAGGCATTGGCGTACAAGCGATTGCTGAACACTTAGGCATTCAGGCCTCTGAAGTGATGTGCATGGGGGATGCTGAAAACGATCACCATATGTTGCAATATGCAGGACTCGGTATTGCGATGGACAATGCCATGGAAGAGACAAAACGCATCGCGGATCATATTACCTTGAGCAATGATCAAGACGGTGTTGCTGTTGCGATTGAGCAGTTTGCTTTACGTTAAGAAACACCATTTAAAAACCCCCGTATCAAATGATTCGGGGGTTTTTATACTCTCAAACTAGAGTGGTGTTTTAGGTATCAAGGGAACGCTACCCTTCGCTACCTTGTTTAAGCACTTTCTCTTGCCCTTGCAAAAGCACATATTCTTGACGTGCCGAAGGGATTAATATCACTACACGCTGCTGAGCCTGTTTTGCACTGGCTAAACGTTCGCTTAATTGACCAGGATGGCTAAACGGTTCGCGCTCAGCATCACGACGACACAAGTTAACAAACTCATGGTCACAAGAGTCACAAAACAACACCAACTCCGCTTGTTGCATATAACGTAACGCTTTTAGTGAAAGCAGCTCAACATCCCTACCACACTCAATCCACGTCACTTCTCCTCGTTCATCGATCGGCTGCTCTAGTGCCGCACAATACTGCTTTTCTAATGCTTCACGGCTAGTGGCATTTTTAACCGCAGTTTGCGCAAAAAATAGTTCCCAAAACTTACGGCGTTGATCGACGGTCGTGAGATGATCTTTAATCGAATTACGTTTCGAAGCGCCAAAATCAGCCAATAACGCGAGGTTTTGCGGTAAAACACTTTCGAGGGTTTCACGAATATTGCGGATCAAGACTGGGGAAGCTCCACCACTAGAGATCGCCAATTGAATTCGGCCGCGCTCAATCATCGACGGAGTAATAAAATCGCAATAAGGCTGATCATCGACCACATTAACCAAAACTCCGACTGACTTGGCATCACGAAACACTTGATGATTCAGATCGGGATTATCTGTGGTCGCCCAAACTTGCACATAATCGGCGCTAATAAATTTTGAGGAATAGAAGTTTTGAATCCATTGGCAGCGGTCTTGCTCAACCCAGGCCTGCAATTGAGGGGTAATATGGGGGGACACTACCGTGATATGGGCACCAGCACGCATCAGCGCCTCAATTTTTCGACACGCTACCTCGCCACCACCCACCACTAAAACGGCTTTATTGGACAAATCAAGAAATACTGGAAAATAGCGCATGTTAGTCTTTTACCTTTTAATTCAATCGATTCATGCTAACAAAAAACCAACACTAACAGTAGATAGGTTGTTGAAGCAATCTAACATTAATTTGACTTGGTAGAAGTGACTTATCTTATCTACGCTTATAATAACTGACAAATTGACCGAGCGCTTCTGCTCAAAGAAGGATATTCCCATGGCGAATCGATTGGCTACTCTTGTTTGTGCGGTTTCATTATCGTTAACCACTCATCTCGCTTTTGCATCGCCAACGACCTTAGACCGCGTGTTAACCCAAGGAAAACTCACCTGTGGGATCGGTACTGGTTTAGCGGGTTTTTCTGATGCCGATGCCAAAGGTCAATGGCAAGGTTTGGATGTGGACTATTGTCGCGCCCTCGCCGCCGCAGTATTAGGCGATAAAAATAAAGTAGAGTACGTGCCGTTAACGGCTCGCGAGCGCTTTAATGCTTTACAATCGGGACAGGTCGATGTGCTTTCTCGCAATACTACATGGACATTTGAACGAGATACCACCATGGGCTTAAACTTTGTCGGCGTTAATTTTTATGACGGCCAAGGATTTATGGTTACTAAAAAGTCCGCCATAACCCAACTCAGCCAGCTTAATAATCGCCCTATTTGCGTCCAATCAGAAACCACCACCAAATTGAATTTGGATGATTATTTTCGTCATCACGGCATGAGTTACCAACCCGTGGTGTTTGATACTGCAATACAAATTGCCCGCGCCTTCAATGCAGAGCGCTGTGTTGCGGTCACCGCCGATAAGTCTGGATTATATGCCTTGCGACTGAACTTAGTGAAACCAGACTCAGCCATTATTCTACCACAAATCATTTCCAAAGAGCCGCTTGGCCCCGTGATTCGCGAAGGCGATGATCGCTGGTTAAATATCACTCGCTGGACGCTCGCCGCGATGATTAACGCCGAAGAACTCGGCATTACCTCAGCCAACGTCGACCAAAAGCGCAAATCAACCAACCCTGAAATCAGACGACTCCTCGGTGTTGAAGGAGAAATTGGACGTCCACTGGGCATTAATAACGATTGGGCTTATCAAATCATCAAACAAGTGGGCAACTACAGTGAAAGCTTTCAACGTAATGTCGGCGAAGACTCTCCTCTAGCCATTCCACGTGGACTGAATGCCCTTTGGAACGCGGGAGGAATTATGTACGCCCCACCAATACGCTAAAAGTTTCTTATTATTACGTCTATTTTAACGTAGAATAAGCGTTACCTATTCACAAGCGCGATCGCACCGTTCTAGTATGAATAGCGAACGCAAGTAATATCATGTTACAACTTGTTCACACTTAATTCGCGCTTTTTGATTATTATTCTCGTAAACAAAAATACAGATATGGGATTGAAATAGTGAACTTTTCACCCCATTACTGTCTACATAGTTAACTACACCTTCTATGAGGAAGAGTATGAACAGTCCAATGTATTCACGCACCTCGTCTTATGACAGTGCTCTACAAACCAACAAAGTGCTAAGAAACACCTATGCGCTACTCTCAATGACCTTATTATGGTCAGCGGTTGTCGCTGGCGTTTCTATGGCAATGAACCTACCACGCCCTGGCTTAATTCTTATGCTGGTCGGTTTTTATGGTCTGTTATTTTTAACTGAGAAAAACCGTAACAACAGCCTTGGCCTAGTGTTTACGTTCTTATTTACTGGCTTCTTAGGTTATACGATTGGTCCAATCCTCAATATGTACATCGGTGCAGGCATGGGCGATGTTATCCTCACCGCTTTAGGTGGTACTGCCTTAGCCTTTATGGGTGCATCAGCGTACGCGTTAACGACTAAGCGTGACCTCTCTTTCCTTGGTGGCGTACTGATGGCTGGCTTCGTTGTGCTGCTTATCGGTATTGTGGCAAATATTTTCCTACAAATGCCAATGCTGCACCTAGCAATGAGCGGAATGTTCGTGTTGTTTTCAACCGGTGTTATCTTGTTAACAACTCAGCAAATTGTTCGTGGTGGTGAGACTAACTACATCTCTGCGACCGTCAGCCTTTACGTTTCAATCTACAACCTATTCATCAGCTTGTTGACGATTCTTGGCATCATGCGCGACTAATCGCAACACAACTGAAATAACATTACCCAAAGGCCCGAAAGCTTGCTTTCGGGCCTTTGTTTTCTCTTGAGCAAAAACCAAGCCTCCATTACCCTATGCGCACTTTTCAATTGGGGCGAGAAACTGATGTTCGACTATAACGGTAAAAGCATTGCAACCGATGCACAAGGGTATTTACTTGATCACACCCTTTGGGAAGAAGGAATGATAGAGATTCTAGCTAATGAAGAGGGGATCCTGTTGAGTGATGCGCACTTAGAAGTGATCCATTTTGTTCGTCAATTTTATGAAGAATACCAAACCTCTCCCGCGATTCGCATGCTAGTCAAGGCAATGGAAAAAGCCCACGGGCCGGAAAAAGGCAATAGTAAATACCTGTTTAAGCTGTTTCCTAAAGGTCCCGCTAAACAAGCAACAAAGCTCGCAGGCTTACCCAAACCCGCGAAGTGCTTATAAGCCCGACTAAACAGCCGAGGGCTGACAGTGAATCAGCCCTCTTTGAACTCGCTATAAAATTTGGAAATCCGATGGTACTGAATCGATAGTGACTTGACTGCGCATCACTTGTTCCACTCGTGCCGTTTTCGGCCCTTGTTGTAGCCATATAAAGAGCTGCTCAACGTGTTCTGATTGACCAACCGCCAGCACCTCAACCTCACCACTAGGAAGGTTTTTCGCATAACCGAGCACACTAAGCTTCGATGCCTGCAAGGCGGTATGGTAACGAAAGCCAACCCCTTGTACTCTTCCCGACACGATAAACTTATCGCTTATTACGTTATTCATACTTTCCTCCACGTCAAAGTCATCTCCAGTAGAGTATATCTCTCAGCGACTTGCCGTTGTAGGTAGATAACCATTTGGTAACGCTATAGAGGTAAATGAAGCATCGTTATCTCATGAAGATCAATATAGCGATATGAGTACTGAGGATAAGCGTAGTTAATGCCGTAGCATTGATAAAGCAAAGGGATACTCTGATTTGCTTTTCACCCCAAGTTGCACGACAATGCCTGCCCATTTTTATTAATCTTTTTGAGTAGCGCAATGACTCCTGCAATCTATCTGGTCAAAGGTCGTGATAAATCTTTACGTCGTAAACATCCTTGGGTTTTTTCTCGTGGCATCAGCAAAGTTGAAGGCGATCCACAACTCGGTGAAACGGTCGATATTTACACGCATGATGGACAATGGTTAGCGAAATCGGCTTACTCTCCCCACTCTCAAATTCGTGCTCGTGTATGGAGCTTTAACAATGAAAGCATTGATAATGATTTTTTTATCAAACGTATTCAGCAAGCTCAAAAACTGCGCGACGAATTGATTGAGCGTGACGGCGTCACTGGATATCGCCTGATTGCTGCGGAATCGGATGGCTTGCCCGGTATAACGATTGATAAATATGATAACTATTTAGTCTGTCAGCTACTCAGTGCCGGTGCTGAATACCAAAAACCGCACTTGATCGCCGCACTTAAACACTGTTTTGCCGATTGTCATATTTATGAGCGTTCAGACGTTGCAGTGCGTAAGAAAGAAGGCTTAGAAGAGCGCGTTGGTGTATTGCACGGAGAAGTTCCACCAGAGGTGGTGGTGATTGAAGAAAATGGCATTAAAATCCGTGTTGATATAGTTGGCGGCCATAAAACTGGTTTTTATCTTGATCAACGCGATAGCCGTCAGCAATCGATGAAATACGTTAAAGATAAAGAAGTACTCAACTGCTTCTCTTACACCGGTGGCTTTGGGTTATACGCGTTAAAAGGTGGCGCTAAGCGGGTAATTAATGCCGATGTGTCACAGCCAGCACTCGATAATGCGAAAATGAATGCCGAGCTCAATGAATTTGATATCAGCAAAAAACGCGCGGTGTTTCTCAATGCGGATGTGTTTAAACTGCTGCGCGAGTACCGAGAGCAAGGCACGCAATTCGACGTAGTGATTATGGACCCACCTAAGTTTGCCGAGTCTAAAGCTCAGTTGAACGGCGCTTGTCGTGGCTATAAAGACATTAACATGTTAGCGATGCAAATTTTAAAACCTGGTGGCACCCTACTCACCTATTCGTGCTCGGGTTTAATGGATCAAGTCCTGTTTCAAAAAATCATTGCCGACGCAGCACTGGATGCCGGTCGCGACGTGAAGTTTATCGAACGCTTCGAACAAGCGGCGGATCATCCCGTTGATACCGCATACCCAGAAGGTTTTTATCTGAAAGGCTTTGCCTGCAAGGTGATGTAAATACCATAAAATAACGGCCTCTTTCGAGGCCATTATTTTTCCAATACCACTACATGCGATTACTTGTAGCTTAAGTCTGTCGCCTTACCTTTAAAAATCCGATAGACAACAAAGGTATAAAGCAAGATCATTGGCATAACAATCACTACCCCAATCCCGACCACTAACAAGCTAGCAGTAGAAGCGGCTGATTCTTGCGCTGTCATCACCCCGGGTACAACATCAGGAAAGAAGCTGTAAGCTAAGCCGAGGAAACTTAAAACAAAAATCAACATTACCCCAAAGAATGGCCATTGAACGCCCATATCATTCTCTACCGGCACCCGTCTTAAATAACGATCAACCATAAAAATGGTTGCTAGCACTACCAATGGCACCGGAGCCAACAGCAACATCTCTGGAAAACTGAACCAACGCTCAGCCACCATCGGATTAAACAGTGGATTAACCACACTGACCGCTAAAATACCTAATGCCGCTAACCAGCCAGCTCGGCGAGACCAATATGCCGCGCGTTTTTGTAACTCACCCTCTGTTTTTAAAACTAGCCAAGCGCCACCAATGTACACGTAAGCCGCAGTGACACACAACGCGCTGAGCAGTGCAAAGGCGTACGCTTGAGTTGACTCTTCAAAACTCATCACATAGCGACCAATCATGTAGCCTTGAGTCAGTGCCGCGAGCAGTGAACCCGTTTTAAAGCACAAATCCCAATGATCTTTATGATCGGCTTTCGCTTTGGCGCGAAAATCGAACGCCACACCTCGCATAATCAAGGCGATCAGCATAATGGCGACAGGCATATAGAGTTCGGTAAGGATATAGCTATGCGCAGCAGGAAACGCGATTAATAAGATACCAATACCTAATACTAGCCACGTTTCATTAGCGTCCCAAAAAGGGCCAATCGAAGCGATCATTCGATCGCGTTGCTGCTCATTATTACGCGGTAACAAAATGCCAACGCCTAAATCATAGCCATCAAGCACGGCATACATGAAGACACTAAAGCCCAGCAGTAATAAATAAATTTCAGGTAGATATGTGATCATGCTTATACCTTTTGCTCATTAGTGGTTGCGGTTTCAGTCGGTGATGAAAACTGTCTGGCTAAATAAAACAGGGTATGGATATAAGCCACCAGCAAGACCACATAGACAATTAAGTACATCACTAATGACGTGGCTACAGAGCTACTCGCCACCGTCGTTACCGCATCTGAGGTTCGTAATACCCCTTGAACTAACCAAGGCTGACGACCAATTTCTGTCACATACCAACCCGCTAAGGTTGCTACCCATCCGGAAAATGTCATCGCCACTAAAGTGTATAAGTAAGGTTTCGGTAGTGATTGTTGGCGTAGCAATCGCCAAGCACCGTACCAACTCACCAATAGCATCAACATCCCGACACCCACCATGATCCGAAAACCAAAGAATAAAGGCTTGACCGGAGGATGATCTGGCGCAAACTCATTTAAGCCCTGAATTTCACCATTTAAGTCATGGGTTAAAATGAAGCTCGCTAATTTAGGGATCCCGACTTCAAAATGATTACTGCGCGTGGTTTCATCGGGCCAAGCAAAAAGCAGTAATGGCGCACCTTGTTCAGTTTCCCACACCCCTTCCATCGCAGCGATTTTCGCAGGCTGATGTTCAAGCGTATTTAAACCGTGTAAATCACCGACCAAAATCTGCACCGGAATACCAACAGCGGCAAGAATAATCGCTACTTTCATGCCCACTTTGGCGGCGTTAAGTTGTGAATTACGCAGGTACTGATAAGCCGAGATCCCAGCAATAACAAAACTGGCTGTGAGTAACGAAGCAAGTAACATGTGGGCGAGACGATAAGGCATAGAAGGATTAAAAATCACTTCTTTCCAACTGGTCACATGTACTATGCCGTCAATCAGTTCATAACCCGTTGGCGTATGCATCCAACTATTAAGGACTAAAATCCAGAAGGCAGAGAGTGAGGTACCAATCGCAACCAGTACGGTGGCTAAGGTGTGTACCCATTCAGGAACACGACCCCGTCCAAACAACATCACACCAAGGAAGGTCGCTTCCATAAAGAAAGCAGTCATCACTTCATAACCCAGTAATGGTCCGGCAACATTACCGACTTTTTCCATAAAACCCGGCCAGTTGGTGCCAAATTGGAAACTCATGGTAATACCAGAGACAACCCCAAGAGCGAAGGTAAGCGCAAATACCTTGACCCAAAAATAGTACAAATCAAGCCATAACTGAGCTTGAGTACGAACAAAACGCCACTTGAAAAACACCATGATCCACGCTAACGCAATGGTGATGGTCGGAAATAAAATATGAAAACTAATATTGGCCGCAAACTGTATCCGCGACAACATGAGGGTATCTAACATCACGTATTCCTCAATCTAAAAAACCGCTAGGCAATGACACAACGATTATTAACTTACTTGTTAATTACGAGTCCCACTCCAATTTGGTTTACTCGTTGCTATTTTTATTGTGTTTTGCCATTGCCAATTAGGGTTAATAGCGATCGACTCGGTATAAAAACACAAATAAGCTTGATGTATATCAAACTTATTCATGATAACCGAGCCAAAAGGTGTGTCGAATCGATGAGAATGATGACAAAAAGTGAATAGCGCCACGCTTGCGCAATAATCGTACGCTTATTGCGCTGGAGAGACAGGCCAATCAACCATATCAACAACATCAATACTGTGCTGATCCGCTTCCCCCTGCCAATGACGAATAAAACTCAACTCAGGATCGTATAACGCGGTCTGCTTAGCCAAATCAAAGCGGCGATGACCGCGAGGGTCCGCGCCAACTCCCGCTAAATATTGCCAATTACCCCAATTACTGGCGACATCATAATCGATTAATTGTGATTGAAAATACTGCGCGCCATAGCGCCAATCGATGCTTAGCTCATGCACCAAACAACTGGCAACAAGCTGACGACTTCGATTAGACAGGTATCCTGTGGCTTTTAATTGCTTCATTGCCGCATTCACAATCGGATAAGGGGTTGTACCATTGATCCAACTGCGCATCCGTTGCGGATAGTAGCTGGTCAACGGCACTTGACCTTTGATACCTGAGAATTGAAATAATTGCGCCCCATATTTAAGGGCGTACCATTGAAAATATTCTCGCCACAACAATTCAAAATAAATCCAGTATGTCGACTCATTCGCTCCTCGTTGCGTTTCATAATCGTTAAGCCTTGCTAATAAACGGCCAATCGAGAGACAACCATTGGCAAGCCAAGACGAAAACTTCGTCGAAGACTCCCATTCATCTAACGCATTACGCGTTTGTTTATAAATCAATGGCGCATCGCTAGAAAAATAATCTTCAAGATGCTCTAAGGCAGCACTTTCACCGCCTCTCCACAGCGGCGAAGACCGCAACTCAAGATTGATGGGGCTGATGGCGGTCGATAACCAAGAGCTCGACGATGAAAGAACACTGGGTGGCAAAGCCGTGATATCGCTATTCCACCGCGCTGATTGCGATGAATATCGACCGTCGAGTGATTCGACCTGTTTACGAAAAACAGAAAAAGAGTCAGGTAACGCCGCTAACGAAAACGGTAATTCGGCTTGCTCAAATAAACGATGAGTATTAAGAGAGACCACCGTTAATTGTGGGTAGCGTAAGCGTACTTCACGTAACGTTTGATGAATGGCAAAGTCGACAGATTCAGACACATACAAATGATTGGCTTCGGTCAGTTCAATAAACTGGCAAAGCTGCGATACCGCCTCTCCGGTGGCTATCTGTAATGATTGACCGAGCGTTTGCAATTTTGCATCCAAATCCGCCAAGCTCTCTAGTAAAAACCGCTGCTTGGCCAAGCCATTACTGGCCACAACTTGAAAACGTTGATCTAAAGGCGTTAACGAAGGGATCAGATAACAGCAAGTCAACTGGTGACTATTTTGCGCGGCTTGAGTCAATAATGGGTTATCTGAAATCCGTAAGTCATTGGTAAACCAATAAAGAGAGCGTATGGACATAAAAAGTAACCGATGATTAAATTTTTATTTTGATACGTAAATAGAGGGATTATCGATCGATTCAGCAATAAAAAAGGGCAGAAATCATTCTGCCCTTTTTACAACCGATAATAATAGTGGTGCGCGTTTAAAACTCAGCCGCGAGCTTAATGTACACTTCATCTTTGCCTAGCTTACTGTCTAAGCCATGAGCATATCCAATATGAATCGGTAACGCATTACCATACAAAACGATCGCATCGATTTGTAACTCAGCACCGATGCCCGTTAATGCACTGTAGCTTTGCTGAGAATTCCAACTGGAACCAGAATCAACAAATGCGGTCGCAGAAATGTCACCTAAACCAATCGGCCATAAGCCCCAGTTTCGCTCAGCTCGATACAGCAAACGGCTTAGCTCAATACTTTGTGTGGCATATTGCTGGCCCACTTGCGCCGCAGAACCATAACCGCGTAGTTTAAGTTCATTTCGGCCATAAAGTTGTGCTTCGTCACCCGTATAACCACCAAGTTCAAAAGGTTTAGCTTTAGCATCGGCATAACCGGCGGCCAAATGCGTTGTTAAGCGTAAACGTCCGGGTAAATCCCAGTTCGCCTGCCACTGTGCTTGCCACTTCTGTCCTGAGTAGTCACCGTCAATATTGGTTTCCCACACTAAGTCAGCGTAATGTCCCCAAGCGTAACCGGGGATATTCAACAAGTCTTCACGGTTATCCCATTGAATCGCACCACCGGCCAGCCATTCATTACTCGCGTCCGCATAGCGAGAACCTTGAGGAGATTTAACCTGCGCTTCTTTCTGCCAATACGTTCCGACGCCAACGTTTAAGTGGTCATCAAACGCATGCCATAAATGGTTACGCTGCAGTGTGAAATCATCCTGACGAACAATCCGATCGTCTTTACCCGTTAATGCGTTAAATTTAAACTCATGTTCACGACTTAATGTCGCTTGCCAGCGGTTATCGTATTGATAGCCAAGTTGATAAGCAGCAAACGCATTTTTACTGTCCCATGCCGCCATGATCTCATATTGGTGGCGACCCAATACATCGGAGCCACTAGTAGCAACACCAAATAACGATTGATTATCATCAGACTGCCATACCGGCACCCAATAACGTGGCGCTAACGTCGATAATGGCGAGTATCCTGTTGGCTGACTTTTCTCTGTAGCAGTAATCGTGGCTATCGGAGCCGCATTCACGGTGTTGGCCACCGGTAGCGTTGATAGCGGTATATCGGCAAGTCCTTGCGGATTCTCTACACGACGCAGATGGTAACCATCATGCTCATACGCTTGATAAACAATCCCTTCAGGCCCCGATTGCGGTGAAAATGCACCGCCGATTTCTGCGGTTAATTGTTCAACGATATTGGTTTGCAAATCAAGACGATAAATCTGATAACGCCCAGTATAATCGGCACTGAATAGTAAATCGCCTTGCGCAGTAAAGCTCAATTGATGTTCAGTAGCGGCGGTTTCAGTGACCGCCATCCAGCTTTGCGTTGGCTGATCAAAACGCATAATATTCCACGACTGAAAAGGCGCTTTCACTGTGGCATAAATATCACCGTTTGGTGACACGGCCATATCGCCTAATACCCAATTGGCTTCACCCTGCCACAACTGAGTTTGCTTGCCGTTTAATTCGATTTGCCATAACTCAGCCAGACCTTGCTGATGACGGACCGCAAAAATGCTTTGCCCATCGTTACTCCAGCGTGCTTGCACAACGCGTTGCTGCTCAGTTAAACGCTGCCACTGACCATCAACATAACGATACAGATCATTAAAAACACGCCCATCAACATACGAATTGATCTGCGAAACCACTAGCCCTTGCGTCGGATGCGAGTCGATACTGGTTAAGCTTTTGGTACTGACCAGACTTTGCCATTGACCATGCTTAGCATCCCATTGAGCAAGGTTAGCGCGATCGTCGCCATTTCGACGCCAAGCGAGCAACGTGTCATTGTCATAGGCTAACAAATACTCAAATGGCTGAGCATCGAGTTCATGGTAAGTGAACGCCTCATTCGAAGTCAGTTGATCGGTAAATTGCGTGTTCAAATCGGCACGAAACTCTTCCCAAAGCGCGAAAAAATCTTTCCCAAAAATGTGTCTAGCACTGAGATTTAAGAAAAGTCCCGGAACCAAATAGCCACTGTAATCGGTTAAAAATGCCTGAACAGACTCTTCACCATAGGTTTTGGCTAGATACTGAACAAAATAAGCACCATACAAATAGTTACTGCCAAAGGGCAAACGCTTATTCGCCACCACCACTTGTTCAATATCGGCTAACTCACCACTCGCCACTTCCATACGCATCTGCATTGCAAAGTGACTGTTGTGCAATCGACCCACACCATGATCGTTTTGGCTTTCCATATAGACCGCCAAACCTTCCAATAGCATCGAGGGGGTAAAAGCATGTGGGAATAAAAAAGGATGGCGACCGACAATGCCTCGTCCAATGGTAACAGCACCATCATTCATTTCCATATGGATAATATGGGTATATTCGTGACGGATCAGTAAATGCAGCCACTCATCATTACCTTCTAAGCCATTCACATCGCTAGGTGGATTGATGATCAGACGTATCTGTGCGTAAGGCAGTGGCGTAGCCCATCCGTTAGAGTAATCATAATCATCGACTACGGTGAGATGCGTTTTCTCGCTGGGCATTTGTGCAAACTGAGACGCGAGCTCTTGATGAACCTGCTCAGCAATATCTAATGCACGTGCTGCACTACTGGCGAGTTCACTACGAAAATGGACCACAAAATGCGCAGATTGCTGTGTTTGCCAAACCTGCCCCGCTTGATCCCAAGCGACGGGCTCCGCTAACACGTGAGGGGAGTGAAGCCCAAGGCAAGCCATCAAGCCCATAATCGGAGAAAGTGCCAATGTTTTCGACATAGTAAACAGCGATCCTATTAGTGATTAACAGTATTTATTATAAAGATAAATATCAAAATCATTCAGTCATGAAATGTATGGTTTTGTCTGAATCTAACCC
>NZ_WXWK01000141.1:0-42247 GCF_009904835.1 Vibrio sp. V33_P6A3T137
GTCCACGGCAAATATCCTATGGTGATTTGATTATAATTTACTCTAAAAATAATATCACTTCCTGTTAATATCTAGCAAGAATATTTTAGAATTGCAATAATAATCACACTATTTATTTATATTAGCCAATAGAGCGTTTTGAATCTAAGACGATCACCAATACGTTGACTATATAATAAAAGGGATCATTGAGAGTGAGTGAAGAGTAAAATCATGACAGGAAATGATCGCTCAATTATATCGATCGTTCTTAATGATCCTATTATGATCTTAATATCTGCACTTCTTTTAACCATAAAAAAGACCGAGTATTTAATCTCGGTCTTTTATTCGTAATATTCACCACTGCTTATTTATTAAAGCGGTGTGAGTATGACAACTTATTCAGTAGGATCCGTATTTACATCCGTTGAATCAGTGTCGATCACCGTTGACGTTGACTCCACCGATGACTGATCTTCAGAAGAAACATCATCATCTTGTGGCAAATCTGCTTCATCAAGCTCTTCAATACGTTGCAGGCCAACCACTTTCTCACCTTCTGAAGTACGGATAAGCGTGACA
Organism: Vibrio sp. V33_P6A3T137; assembly: GCF_009904835.1. Classification (NCBI taxonomy): domain Bacteria; kingdom Pseudomonadati; phylum Pseudomonadota; class Gammaproteobacteria; order Vibrionales; family Vibrionaceae; genus Vibrio; species Vibrio sp. V33_P6A3T137. The sequence continues at coordinate 565 of NZ_WXWK01000141.1, forward strand.
CCTTGGGTATTACGCCCTACCTGACTCACTTCAGAAACACGAGTGCGAACCAAAGTTGCTGCATTGGTAATCATCATGAATTCATCGCCTTCATCGGCTTGCACCGCTCCGACAACTTTACCATTACGTTCTGAAACTTTGATTGACACAACGCCCTGTGTCGCACGGCTCTTCGCTGGGTATTCAGAAAGCTGAGTTCGTTTACCGTAACCATTTTCAGTCACGGTTAAGATGTCACCATCGGTTTTTGGCACAATTAAAGATACGACTTGATCGCCTTTAACCAGCTTCATACCACGAACACCAGATGCAGTACGTCCCATTGGACGAACACCACCTTTCACATTACCTTCATCATCAACAATCGGTTTTTCGTTAAAACGAACCACCTTGCCTGATTTTGAGAACAACATGATATCGCTTTCACCGTCGGTAATTTCAACACCAATCAATGAGTCATCATCACGTAAGTTAACAGCGATCAAACCATTAGCACGAACATTAGAGAATTGATCAAGTGAGGTCTTCTTAACCGTACCATCACCGGTTGCCATAAAGATAAATTTATCTTCACTGAATTCCGTTACTGGTAGGATAGCAGTAATACGCTCGTTTTCTTCAAGTGGTAATAAGTTAACAATCGGCTTACCACGTGCGGTGCGGCTAGCCAGTGGTAATTGATACACTTTCAGACGGTAGGTCTTACCACGAGTTGAGAAACATAAGATATTATCGTGCGTATTGGCTACCAATAAACGCTCAATATAATCTTCATCTTTCATTCGTGTCGCACTCTTACCTTTACCACCACGACGCTGCGCTTCGTAATCGGTCAATACCTGATACTTAACATAGCCTTCATGTGACAAAGTAACGACAACATCTTCACGAGCAATCAGCTCTTCCATATCGATATCGTGGCTAGCGGCAGTAATTTCGGTACGACGTGCATCACCAAAATTATCACGAGCCATTTCTAACTCTTCACGGATCACTTCCATCAAGCGTTCTGTATTCGACAAAATATGGATTAGCTCGGCAATTTCATCCAATAACGCTTTGTACTCATCAAGAATTTTGCCGTGTTCTAGACCCGTTAAACGGTGTAGACGCAAGTCAAGAATCGCCTGAGCTTGTTGCTCAGTTAAGAAATATTGACCGTCACGAATACCGTATTGCGGCTCTAACCACTCCGGACGCGCGGCATCAGTACCAGCACGCTCAAGCATAGCGGCAACATGGCCTAAATCCCAACCACGAGAAACAAGACCCATTTTTGCTTCAGCCGGTGTCGGGGCTTTACGAATCAGATCGATGATCTCATCGATATTGGCCAACGCGAGTGATAAACCTTCAAGAATATGGGCTCTTTCACGCGCTTTACGTAGTTCAAAAATGGTGCGGCGAGTAACCACTTCACGGCGGTGGTTAACAAAACACTTCAACATCTCTTTTAAGTTGAACAGTTTTGGTTGACCGTTATCAAGTGCCACCATGTTAATGCCGAACGTCGTTTGCAATTGAGTATTGGCATAAAGATTATTTAATACCACTTCCGCCACGGCATCGCGACGACACTCAATTACGATACGCATACCGTCTTTATCAGACTCATCACGTAATGCGCTAATCCCTTCGACTTTTTTCTCTTTTACTAAATCGGCAATTTTCTCAATCAAGCGGGCTTTATTCACTTGATAAGGAATTTCACTAACGATGATCGTCTCTTTGCCATTTTTCTCGGTTTCAATTTCCGCTTTTGAACGCATGTAGACTTTGCCGCGCCCCGTTTTATAGGCGTCAACAATGCCCTTACGACCACTGATCAGAGCAGCAGTTGGGAAATCGGGACCTGGGATATACTCCATCAGCTCATCAATAGTAATCTCTTCATTACTAATGTAAGCCAAACAGCCATTGATCACTTCAGTCAAGTTATGAGGCGGGATATTGGTTGCCATACCGACCGCAATACCAGACGAGCCATTCACCAATAAGTTAGGAATTTTTGTCGGCATGACAGCAGGAATTTGCTCTGTACCATCATAGTTAGGTACAAAATCAACCGTTTCTTTATCTAAATCGGCCAAAAGCTCGTGAGCAATTTTCGACATCCGAACTTCGGTATATCGCATCGCTGCCGCTGAGTCACCGTCAATCGAACCAAAGTTACCTTGGCCATCGACCAACATATAACGCAGAGAAAAAGGTTGCGCCATACGTACAATTGTATCGTAAACCGCACTATCACCATGTGGGTGATATTTACCAATGACGTCCCCTACTACACGAGCCGATTTTTTGTAGGGTTTATTCCAATCGTTACCCAAGACACTCATCGCGAACAACACGCGACGATGCACTGGTTTTAGACCATCACGCACATCTGGAAGAGCACGACCAACGATGACTGACATCGCATAGTCTAAGTATGAACTTCGTAGCTCATCTTCAATGTTTACGGGTGTGATCTCTTTAGCTAGATCGCTCATAGAGCCATTATCCCTCTATAGTTTGATCGGATTATTCAAACCACACTCAGTTTTGCTCGACAACGAGCCTTGGTTTAACTGTTTTGTTGGCCGAATAATATTGATACTTATAAGGTTGAAAAATATAACACAAGTTGACCCATTTCGGCATCACTTTCCCTGCCCTTTTATCAGGTTGTGACCGTGGTTAAGTATCAACTGCCGAGAAATCACACATTCGTCTTATATCTAACTGATAAGTGCTTACTTTTCCATCAACTCTCTTTGGGTTAAAGATAACGGCTGGTGTGTATTGCTCAGCGGGTTATAATGAGCGCTTATTCGTGTGGAAAACATAGGCAATCAGAAGTATGACCAAAGCACAAAATGTCGATCCAAATGAAATTCAAAAATTTGCCGATATGGCATCACGTTGGTGGGATTTAAACGGCGAATTTAAACCATTGCATCAAATTAATCCGCTACGTCTTAATTACGTGCTGGATAATGCTAATGGTTTATTTGATAAAACCGTACTGGATGTTGGCTGTGGCGGGGGGATCTTAGCCGAAAGTATGGCTCGAGAAGGCGCAATCGTGACTGGCCTTGATATGGGCAAAGAACCATTGGAAGTGGCTCGCTTACACGCGCTTGAAACAGGCACAACGCTGACTTATCTACAAAGTACCGTCGAAGATCACGCCCAGCAATATCCGCATCATTATGATGTGGTCACCTGTATGGAAATGCTCGAACACGTACCCGATCCTCTCTCCGTGGTCAAAGCCTGTGCTCGTTTGGTGAAACCCGGCGGCCATGTGTTTTTTTCTACCTTAAACCGCAATATTAAATCTTATCTATTTGCGATTGTCGGTGCTGAGCAACTGCTCAAGATTGTGCCGAAAGGAACCCATGACCACAGCAAGTTCATTCGCCCTTCTGAGCTGTTACGTATGATTGATCAAACTGCATTACAAGAACAAGGCATCACTGGTTTGCATTACAATCCCCTTACTGATCGTTACCGTTTGGGAAAGAATGTGGATGTGAATTACATCATTCATACCCGAGTGCTCTAAAATAACCGCTCTCTTTGCTCATCGATAGCAAAGAGCGTTGGCAACCATAAGTAGAACGAACAACGGGTCTTGGGCATCATGACCAGCACATTTATCGTGTCAATTGGTGCTTGACAAGACCTTAGTAAACCTTTGACTCGGGTCTCAATCTTTACTGAAAAAATTACTGAAAGATCAAGTCATTTTTTTTTAAGCTTGGTTAGTAAAAAAGCAATCTGCAAAGGCAGATTTTTTACCATTAAATCTACCCTTTGATTGTCGGTAAGTAGCTACTAACTGAATTTTTTTATTTCTCAGGTTATCCACAATATGTGCAAGTTCTGTAACTTGCATTCATGACCAGATAGCACTATCTTGTAACCCGAACACTGATACACCCCTATATATAGTGTTTCTCACCACTGGCTGTAGGGCGATTTTTATCACAAAGCCAACGTTTGATTTACAATAATTACACCAAAACATGGCTTTTATCAGTTTTGTTAGGGAAATAAAGCAGAATGAACCAACAACTTACTGTCACCAAGCGTGATGGCCGCAAAGAAAATATCGATTTAGATAAAATTCATCGCGTAATCGAATGGGCCGCTGAAGGTCTGGATAACGTCTCCGTTTCACAAGTAGAACTGCGCGCTCACATCCAGTTTTATGACGGGATCACCACCTCTGATATCCATGAAACGATCATCAAGTCTTCCGCTGATTTGATTTCTGAAGAGACACCAGATTACCAATATCTTGCAGCAAGGCTCGCGGTATTCCATCTACGCAAAAAAGCCTATGGTCAATATGAGCCACCCGCACTCTATGATCACGTTTCTGCAATGGTCGCAAAAGGTAAGTATGATAGTCACTTACTTGAAGATTATAGCACCGAAGAATTTGCGATGATGGATACGTTTATTGATCATCGACGCGATTTAGATTTTTCTTACGCCGCCGTCAAACAGCTGGAAGGCAAATACTTCGTACAGAACCGAGTCACTGGACAAATTTACGAAAGTGCACAATTTTTGTATCTGTTAGTGGCCGCTTGTTTATTCGCCAAGTATCCCAAAGCAACACGTCTTGATTTTGTTAAACGTTTTTACGATGCGACGTCGACCTTTAAAATATCACTCCCGACACCGATTATGTCAGGTGTGCGCACCCCTACGCGTCAGTTCAGCTCATGCGTGTTGATTGAATGTGGTGATAGCTTAGACTCGATTAATGCAACGGCAAGCTCGATTGTCCGTTACGTCTCACAACGTGCAGGGATCGGTATTAATGCTGGACGCATTCGCGCATTAGGCTCTGAAATTCGTGGCGGTGAAGCATTCCATACGGGTTGTATTCCATTTTACAAGTATTTCCAAACGGCGGTGAAATGCTGCTCACAAGGTGGCGTTCGTGGCGGTGCAGCAACGGTATTCTATCCTTTGTGGCACGGTGAAGCAGAATCCTTATTGGTTTTGAAAAATAACCGTGGTGTCGAGGAAAACCGTGTTCGTCATATGGACTATGGAGTTCAGCTCAATAAACTGATGTACAGACGCTTAGTGGAAGGCGGCAATATTACCCTCTTTTCACCGTCTGATGTCCCTGGCTTATATGACGCTTTCTTCCAAGATCAAGATGAATTTGAACGTCTGTACGTTAACTATGAAAATGACCCTAGTATCAAAAAACGTACCGTCAAAGCGTTAGAGATCTTCTCGCTGTTAATGCAAGAGCGTGCCTCAACAGGTCGGATCTACATTCAAAACGTGGACCACTGTAATACTCACAGTCCATTTGATGCTAGCGTCGCACCAGTACGTCAATCGAATCTGTGTTTAGAGATTGCTCTACCTACCAAACCACTGACGAATGTCGAAGACGATAGCGGTGAGATTGCACTCTGTACTCTGTCTGCCTTTAACTTAGGTGCAATAGAAAAACTCGATGATTTCGAAGAGTTAGCTGAATTGGTGGTGCGTGCATTAGATGCTCTACTCGATTATCAGGATTACCCTCTTCCAGCGGCTCGTAAGTCAACCATGAACCGCCGTACGTTAGGCGTAGGTGTTATCAACTACGCTTACTACTTGGCAAAACACGGTGTGAAATATTCCGATGGCAGCGCGAACGGATTAACGCATCGTACCTTTGAAGCGATGCAATATTATCTGCTCAAAGCCTCGGTGTTGTTAGCGAAGGAGCAAGGCCGTTGCCCTGCATTTAACGAGACTAACTACGCTAAAGGTCTGCTACCGATCGACACGTACAAAAAAGATCTTGATGCATTATGTGATGAACCATTGCATTACGATTGGGATAGCTTACGTACTGAGATCATGGAATTTGGTTTACGTAACTCAACGTTGACCGCTTTAATGCCGTCTGAAACGTCATCGCAAATTTCTAACGCGACCAATGGTATTGAACCACCACGTGGCTATGTATCGGTCAAAGCGTCTAAAGATGGCATTCTTAAGCAAGTCGTTCCTGAGTTCATCAAGCTTAAAGAAAATTACGAGTTGTTATGGAATATTGGCTCTAATGATGGTTACCTGCATTTAGTCGGTATTATGCAGAAGTTCGTTGATCAAGCGATTTCAGCGAACACCAATTATGATCCAAGCCAGTACGATTCTGGTAAAGTTCCGATGAAAAAATTGCTCCAAGATCTGCTCACTGCGTATAAGTATGGCGTAAAAACGCTTTACTATCATAACACGCGTGATGGCGCTAAAGATGATCAAAAAGATGCTGTGCAAGCACAAGATGATGACTGCGCTGGCGGCGGATGTAAGATCTAAGCAACTTTTTTGAATGTTATTCACTGATAATTTGTATGCCCCTTGCAGAGTAAGGGGCTAAACGGATGAAACCACTATGGCTTACAGCACTTTTACTCAGAAAAAAAATGACCAACTGAAAGAACCTATGTTTCTTGGTCAACCAGTCAACGTTGCTCGTTATGACCAGCAAAAATATGAAATTTTCGAAAAACTGATCGAAAAACAATTAAGCTTTTTCTGGCGACCAGAAGAAGTCGATGTATCGAGCGACCGAATCGACTATGGTAAATTACCTGATCATGAAAAGCATATTTTTATCTCTAATTTAAAATATCAAACTCTGCTCGATTCTATTCAAGGACGCAGCCCGAACGTTGCGCTACTTCCTTTAGTCTCATTACCTGAGCTTGAAACGTGGATTGAAACGTGGTCATTCTCTGAAACGATTCACTCTCGCTCTTACACACATATTATTCGTAATATCATCAATGATCCTGCGGTTGTATTTGATGATATTGTTGAAAATGAGCATATCCTTAAGCGTGCAAAAGACATCGCCCATTACTACGATGACTTAATCCAAGCGACGAATGATTATCATCGTTTTGGTGAAGGGAAACACCAGCTTAATGATGAAACGATTAATGTTAGCTTGACTGAGTTAAAGAAGAAGCTTTATCTCTGCTTGATGTCGGTTAATGCGCTAGAGGCGATTCGTTTTTACGTTAGTTTTGCCTGTTCGTTTGCGTTTGCCGAACGTGAACTGATGGAAGGGAATGCGAAAATCATTAAATTGATTGCTCGTGATGAGGCATTACACCTGACCGGTACACAGCATATGATTAATCTGCTTCGTAACGGATTGGATGATTTCACCTTCTTGCAAATCGCTGAAGAATGTAAGCAGCAATGTTTTGATTTGTTCAAAGAAGCAGCTGAACAAGAAAAAGAGTGGGCAGCGTATTTATTTAAAGATGGATCGATGATTGGTCTAAACCGCGACATCTTATGCCAATACGTTGAATACATTACTAACATCCGCATGCAAGCCGTCGGCCTAGAGCCAGCTTATCCAAAAGCAACCAGTAATCCGATCCCTTGGATTAATGCGTGGTTATCTTCTGATAATGTTCAAGTTGCCCCACAAGAAGCGGAGATAAGTTCGTACTTAGTCGGTCAAATTGATAATGAAGTCAATGCTGATGATTTTGAGGATTTCCAACTGTAATGGCCAGTGTCAAAATCAACAATACCGTAACCATTGAGTCTAATTCCTCTAATACGCTGTTAGAAAGCATGGAACAAGCGAGGTTAGAGCCAGAATATAATTGCCGAGACGGGCACTGTGGCGCGTGCCGCTGCACCCTTGTTTCCGGTGAAGTGGAATATGTTGGTTTTGCGATGGCTTATACGCAAGGTAATGAAATTCTACCCTGTATCTGCAAAGCAAAAAGCGCACTTGAGCTGGTTGGGGTGAATTATCGCCCAAAAGCCAAGCGCGCTTAATTTCTCGTGTTTATCTAAAGCCAGCACTATGCGCTGGCTTTAATACCAAATAACAGTCTATCGACCGTACTTCCTGATACCGATTTTTGCGCAATCTCCCTTCCCCCATCATCAAATAGAGACAATTGATAACCGTATTGATTTGGTGAGCAATCCTCTCTATTCGGTTCTTCTATTGGGGTATGCAGCCAAAGTGAAACCACATCTTGATGTTGATGAATTAACGCCTCACCTAAGATAACTTTTTGACTTGCGACTTTATACCAAACGAGAATTTTAGATTGATGGAACATACCAGCCTCCTGCCGAAATGAATCGAGCGAGTTGTTAGTCTACAGATAAATTCACTCGCTGGATCGATCATTTTTTCAGCTAAAAGGGCAAGCTTCAGCAAATCAAACGGTTACTATTTAGACTAATTAGGCATACTGCGGCTTATCTAAAACGTCTCTGGTAATAAGTTGGTAAATCACCATCTTATCAGGTCAAGATGGTTGTTTATTGAGCATGCTAGCTGGTAAATGCATCTCTTTAAGGCTCGTTACACTGCTATAGTGAGCGAATATCGGCTTCGCTGACAAATAACGACGTAGCATATCCCCCGCAATGGTTGCGATCAGCTGTTTTTGATCATCCATAGAATAAGTACGATTAAATTTTAACTGTTGTGCCCATTCGCCATGAGGGGTCGATAATGCCAAACAAAAGGCATCGTCTTGCAGTGGGCCACTTACTAACGCAAGATCTGTGGCACACTTCTCTTTTGTCGCTCCTGCCAACGCAAATACCGCAGCAAGAGGCTCTTGTTCACTCAGTCCGGCTTCAGCACCATGACTTAATATCCAACTATGACCACTTAAGCGAGCAATTTGCTCATCACTGAGTAACCAATAGGAAAGCCATCCCTTCGTCGCCTGCTCAGCTATCGATAACGACAGCCCTTTATCTCGCAATAAATGCCCAAGATGAGTCAGCATAGGTTCATCGACACTCACCACATAAGCTTCAATATGCGAATGAATCAGCTGTAATACCCGTACTCGTGTCGCTAAATCATTAGCCGGGCCAAAAAGTTTAATTTCGATAAAAGGCAAATACGAGCGATAACCAAGTTGATAACCTTGTGGAAGCTGTAACTTATCAAGCTTATCGGAAAGCCCGGATTCCGAGCTACCAAACGTATACAATTTGCTGCATTCAAAACCGACTTGTTGCGGAAACTGCTGTTGTAGATCTGGCAAAATCTGTTGCTGAACCATCAACTTAAACTCGCTTGGTACCCCTGGCGTAAAATAAAACCAGCAATCATTGATAGACAATTTAAATCCACATGCGGTACCAATAGGGTTATCAATCAGGGTCGCTTTCTCTGGTAACATCGCCTGTTTAAGATTACTGTCTGGCATGGTTTTTTGGCGCTGAGCAAAAAAACGTTGTAATACTTCAACCCATTCAGGAAAGACGACTAAACGTTGATCAGCGGCTTGAGCCGCCGCCGCTGTACTGAGATCATCGCTGGTCGGGCCTAATCCACCATTCACAATGACGACCTGATTATTGAAGCTGAGCATTAACAACTCTTCGACCAAGGCAGATTGACTATCACCTACCGTAGAACGTTTGGTGAGACTAAAGCCATTTTCAAAAAATAGCTGTGATAACCAAGCCGCATTGGTATCGACGATGTCACCATGCAATACCTCTTCTCCAGTACTTAACATTGCTATCTTGAGCATAGTTTGACCTTATTTGAGTACTCGTTTCTCATTATAGCCATCAGTATAACCAACCGATGGCATTAGATATACTTGGTTGAATGCTTAAATCCGAACCAACGCTATACTTGAACACTGAAAATGACCGCAAGCGGTAAGTCGTTCAATGAATAAGCCTATTGATCATTTTCATCATGAGCATTTTCATGGATAATTAACCCTTTATACTACTGAGCATGTTGAGCGAGCTAAAAACTCAACCGCTTGACCCCATCAACAACGATTTATTTAATGATTGGAGCGTTTTGTGCCTAAAAAATATAGTCTTGCATTGCTATTATCTTGCACTTCTTATGCCAATGCGGCGTACTATCAAATGCCCCAACATATAGAGTTATCTTATAATGTCGACTGTCTACAAGTCGTTTGTCATCAGCCAGAAGCCGTAGTTCCTTCGCAACTCACTTTTGTTACACCATTAAAGCAACAACCAACACTAAAAATCGAAGATTCATCACTACCGCGTTATTTAACCATTTCAGATACTCGGGACTGGGCTTATTTAAGAGGTCAAACATACACCATATTAGGACTCAGTGTTGCGACGGTAGGATTGATGACTCTGCTCCCTGAATCGATCACAAAATGGGATGAAGAGGACCGCAATCTAAGTGGCTTAGGCCGAAAATGGAAAGATAATGTCACTTCTGGACCAACGTGGGATCGCGATGAGCATTTTCTGAACTATATTATGCATCCATATTTTGGCGGGGTGTACTACACCGCGGCAAGACATGCTGGCTTTAATGAATTTGAGTCTTTTCTTTATTCGGCCACGATGTCGAGTTTCTTCTGGGAGTATGGTGTAGAAGCGTTTGCTGAAGTCCCCTCTTGGCAAGACCTCTTTATTACCCCTTTCTTTGGCGCGGTAGTCGGGGAACTGATGTTTGAGAAAGAGCAAGACATTGTCGCCAATGGTGGTGAAGTATTTGGTTCTCAACGTCTAGGCAGCGTCAGCCTCTTTCTGTTGAATCCTGTTGGACACATTCATAGTTGGGTCAGTGATGCTTGGGGTGGTAGCGCTGAAGTGACATTCCAAAGTACACCTTGGTTTGGTGATAGCAATGCGGCTAAATTTGCCCTCGATTCCGGTGCAAAATACGATAGTCAGTTCTATGGTATTGATTTTAAAATTTCTTTTTAACGGATTCTCAAGGTGGCCTTTTCGCTAAAGGTCACCTTATTCAATGACTTTTGTGCGAAAAATAGAATTATCAGACCTTGATCGGTATCCTTTTCGCAAACATTGACCTACCTCAATTTTTATTCATCATAACCGCCTACACTGATAATAAGCGTTCAGGCTATGCTAGGAGGTCATTATGAATAGTACTTTTATTGTAAACTTTGTTGGCACAGCCACTGCCGCAACGATCAAGCAATTGGCGGCGATCACTCATGAAAATGAGGGCAAATGGCTAATCAGCAAAGTCAACTTCATCGACAATCAAGTGGCCGCGGTGATTAAAATTGAAGTACCGCAAAACAACGCGGACATAGTGAAATCCGCCTTTCAATCTCACTCCGAATTGCTGGTACAAATTATTGATTGTGAAGCACAAACAAACCAAGAAGAGCAGATTTATCACGTCCGCTTAGATGCCAATGATCGGTTTGGGATTGTTAATGAAATCACCCATTTACTTGATGGGCAAGGGATCAATATTCTTGATATGGATTGTCAACGAGTGTTTTTAGCAACCGGTGGTGGCGTAAGCTCGAGCCTATTTAGTTCAACGATGGCCATTCGTTTACCAGCAGAAATCCGGATTGAAGATGTCATTAAAGAGCTGGAAGCACTCAGTGAAGATACCCGAGTGATGTTGGAATCTTAAATAAAATGGGTCCAATAAAATAACAAAGGGAGGCAAACGCCTCCCTAATTGCTATGCAGTGCTAAGCAGACAAAAGTTAAACCGACCACTGAGACAAAGAACGTTTAAAGTCTTGATAACCAAATTCATTTAATTTAATGATTTGTCCATCACGGCGCTCGCAATACACCGATGGCATTTTTAGGCCATTAAACCAGTTTAGCTTCACCATGGTATAACCGGCGCTGTCCATGATATGCAGCTTTTGCCCGATCTGTAATGGCTCAGCAAACTTGGCAACACAGAACTGATCACCAGCAAGACAAGAGCAAGAACCAATCACATACTCATGTTCACCCTGTTGATTGGCTTCAAGTACCGATGCTGGTTCACGATAAATCAAAGTATCAAGACGATGAGCTTCTGTTGCCGAATCAACAATCGCGGTTTGCATTTCGTTATCTACAATATCAACAACGGTCACGACTAAATCTGTGGTTTGAGTAATGATCGCTTCACCCGGTTCAAGGTACAACTGAACCTTGTGCTTATCAGCAAAAGCTTTCAGCGCATCGGCGAGTTTATCTACATCGTAGCCCGGCCAAGTAAAGAAGACACCGCCACCTAAGCTTACCCAGTCAAGTTTATCGAGATAAGCACCAAACTTTTCAGAAATCGCATCAAGCAGCGCAATAAATGCGTCCACATCCTTGTTCTCACAGTTCATGTGGAACATGACACCATTGATAGAGTCGAAAACGCTGGTATCTAACTTATCAAACTGTACTCCGAGACGAGAAAATTTACGAGCAGGGTTAGCTAAATCTTGCCCCGCATAACTCACTCCCGGATTTAAACGTAAACCTAGTGATGCCTTACCTTCCACCAAGTGGCGATAAGCCGCCAACTGAGATTGAGAGTTAAAGATCATTTTGTCGCAAATATCAGCAACCTCTTTAACATCCTGCTCACTGTAACCAACACTGTAAGCGTGAGTTTCACCGCCAAACTTCTCATAACCTAGCTTGACTTCAAACGGGCCCGAGCTGGTCGTGCCATCAAGGTAAGGCTTAATGATGTCAAACACGCCCCAAGTCGAGAAACATTTCAATGCTAGCACTAATTTAACCCCTGAACGTTCTTTTAAACGCTTAGCGATTTCCAAATTAGCGATCAACTTCGCTTCATCGATCATGAAGTAAGGGGTGTTTAATTCACTCTTTTGCATCTGATTTTATTCCTATTCATATCCAGTGACTTTCGTTACTGGAAATATCCTAAAAAGGAAAAAACAGCCGCTACTCAGTAGCTGCTGTTTTAAACACGCGGTATTTATTTCACATCTCTAGAATCAATATCCAAGCAATCAGTTCTAGGATACCCTCAGCGATCATTACTTGAGAATTTTAATATCAGGCTGTCCTGGCTCAAGTTCAATCACATCCCAGTCCAAACCAATCGATGGCATGGTTTCTAAGAACGGATCGGGATTCAACTGCTCCATATTGAATACTCCAGCTTGTGCCCACTCACCACGGAAAAACTGTAGCGCAGCCGTAATCGCAGGTACACCCGTCGTGTAAGCAATTGCTTGGTGCTCAACATCCTTATAAGCCACTTGGTGATCAGCGTTATTATAGATAAAAACGCTGCGTTCTTTGCCGTCTTTTCTACCTTGAACCCAAGTACCAATACAGGTCAATCCGGTATAACCAGGAGCGAGTGACGTTGGATCGGGTAACATGGCTTTTAACACTTGCAATGGTTTCACTACCGTTCCGTCATGCAGAGTTAATGGCTCTGGATTCAGTAAACCAATATCTTTCATCACATTAAAGTAATTCAGGTAGCGATCGCCAAAGCCCATCCAGAATTCAATCCGTTTAGCTGGAATAAATTCCTGTAGCGAACGAATCTCGTCATGAGACATTGAATAGACTTTAAAGTTACCGCAATTAGGGAAATCAAACTCCAGCATACGGGTATGGCAAGGAACGCTTTTCCACTGTCCCTCTTCCCAATAGAAAGAGTCACCCTGAATTTCCAGTAAGTTAGTTTCTGGATCAAAGTTGGTGGCGAATTTTTTACCATGATCGCCCGCGTTAATGTCTAACACGTCGATGGTATCAATTTCATCAAATAAATGTTTGACCGCATAAGCGGCAAATACACTCACCACACCTGGATCGAAACCCGCACTCAAAATACCGGTAATACCTGCTTGTTTAAACTTATCACGAAATGCCCATTGCGGATCGTAAGCTTCTGGTACTTTCTGCCCTTCTGTGCATAAGTCAACAGCCACTGACGTATCTAGATAAGAGACTTTTGCTTGGTAGCAAGCTTCCATAATTGTGACGTTAACCCAAGGAGGACCAGCATTGATCACTAGATCAGGCTTCACCTCATTTATCAACGCAACAAGTGCAGCAACATCATCGGCATCCACTGCGCGAGCTTCTAGCTTCTTAGTCGAATCTTTAAGGTTATTTTTACCTTTAATGGATTCAATGATCTTCTCACACTTCCCGATAGAACGAGAAGCAATGGTAATATCACCCAGTACGTCATTGTTTTGCGCTGCTTTGTGAGCAACTACCCAACCAACACCGCCCGCACCAATCTGTAGAATTGACATAGTATCCGTTACCTTTATTTCGCTAGCTCAACCGCTAGAGTTTCAATTTTAGCCAGTAAAGATTCAAAATCTGAAATCTTTAAGCATGGGTTCAAGATTGTGAATTTCAAAGCTGTTTTGCCATCCACTATGGTTTCGCCAAGTACAGCGACACCGCGTACCAAGGCCTGCAGACGAACGGTTTTGTTCAGCTCATCTAAATCAGACGCTTGTGTGTTTACCGCGCGGAACAACACGGTAGATAAACAAGGTTCAGCCAATAGCTCAAAAGCGTCATGCTGACGAACTCGCTGCGCCACTTGTTGAGTTTGCTCAAGCAAGTGATCATACATGGCACCCATTTGTTGTGGTCCCACGTTTTGCATGGTCATAAATACTTTTAACGCATCAAAGCGTTTGGTCGTCGCAATCGATTTATCGACCAAGTTTGGTAACGTATCGTGTTCACGGTTTAAATAATCCGCATGATGAAGCAGGTATTTAAAGTTATGTTTGTCTTTCAGTAGTAACGCACCACAACTGATGGTTTGGAAAAACAGCTTATGGAAATCGACACTAATAGAGTGAGCGCGTTCGATACCATTTAAACGCTGTTTGTGACTACTTAAAATCAGCGCGCCGCCATAAGCACTATCGACGTGCATCCATAGATCATGTTGCTGAGCGGCATCGGCAATCGCTACTAAGTCATCAATGGCACCGTGATCGGTTGTCCCTGCCGTACCCACAATCGCAAAAGGTATTAACCCTTCCGCTTTCGCTTGGTGCATCACAGCGTCTAGCTGAGTGACATCCATCGTGCCATTTGGCAGTGCGTCCACAGCAAGAATGGCTTTTTCACCTAAGCCCATCCAAGAGGCGGATTTTTGTACCGTAAAGTGTGATTTTTTCGAGCAAACAATCCGCAGCTTATCGGCATAGTCAGGCAAACCAAGTTTTTGAATCGAATGACCACTTAATTTATCGGCAATCCAATCACGAGCTAACATCAAGCCCATTTGGTTACTTTGCGTGCCACCACTGGTAAAAATACCGTCCGCTTGTGAACCTAAGTGGTATTTGTCACACATCCAATCGACCACTTTCTGCTCAACAAACGTTGCCGCAGAAGATTGATCCCAAGAATCCATGGATTGATTGAGTGAAGCGATGATCGCCTCAGCCACTACCGATGGCATCAATGGTGGAGTATGTAAATGAGCAATACAATCTGGATGCTGAACAATGATTGAATTTTTAGCAATCAGTTCAGCAGTATCTGAAATCACATCGTGCAAAGACGCATTTTTATTATCCAGATCAACGGCGTTAATCGCATTTTCGAGGATCTTTGGCTCTAACCCAGAATAAGGCGCATTAACTTGCTCAAATACTGCTTTCATTGCAGCCGTAGTGTGATTCATTACTTGAGCGAACGCTTGGCTGCCTAAATGCCCAGTATGGATAAAATGCTTTTTCCACTGATCATTCGCGGCTTCAGGTTCTTTCGAGCCTCCGCCAGCCGCAAGAATGGCTTCTTCTAACACACGTAATGCAAAATCAATTTGCTCGAAAGAGATGATCAATGGTGGTAAGAAGCGGATCACCGAACCATCACGTCCGCCTTTCTCAACAATTAGTCCGCGCTCTAATGCGGCGCGTTGAATCGCCAGCGTTAATTGCGGTGCCGATTTAGGCTCACCAAATTGATTAAGCTCACCACTTGGATCTTGAATTTCTAAGCCAAGCATCAGACCTTTACCACGAACCTCGGCAATACAATTCACACGGCGTTGAATGTTTTCTAAGCCCATGCGTAAGTATTGTCCCGCAATATTGGCGTGCTCAACCAAATTATCGCGAACAATAATTTCTAGTGCTTTAGCCCCAGAGATCATCGCTAATTGGTTACCGCGGAAAGTACCCGTATGTTCGCCTGGACGCCATGTATCGTGCTGTTTATTGATCACCAAAATCGACATCGGTAAACCACCGCCAATCGCTTTTGATAAGCAAAGTACATCAGGAATGATTCCTGATTCTTCAAACGCAAAGTGATAGCCGGATTTACCAACCCCACACTGAATCTCATCGAAAATCAGTAAAATACCATGTTCATCGCAGATACGGCGCAATTCACGTAGCCAAAATGCTGGCGCGGGGATAACGCCACCTTCACCTTGCACGGGCTCAACAATAATTGCAGCCGGTTTCATAATACCGGCTTCGTCATCATGCAATAAGCGCTCTATATAACGAATGCTGGCTTTGGCTCCTTCATCACCGCCGAGTCCAAACGGACAACGCAGGCTGTATGGGAAGGGCATAAAATGCACATCGGACATTAAACCGGTACGACGAGCCTTGGTATTTAGGTTGCCCATCATACCCATCGTCCCATTGGTCATGCCGTGGTAAGCGCCACGAAACGCAAACATGGTATTACGACCGGTCGTTTGCTTGGCTAATTTAATCGCGGCTTCGACGGCATCCGCACCAGAAGGACCACAAAACTGAATGACACACTGTTCAGCAAGTTCTGTCGGTAAAAATCCTTTCACTGTTTTAATAAAATGGGTTTTTGCCGTAGTCGCTATATCCAAGGTTTGATAAGGCAAGCCAGAATCGAGCTGGTCTTTCAATGCTTGATTGATTTCAGGATGGTTATAGCCTAACGCAAGCGTTCCTGCGCCAGCTAAACAATCGAGGAAAAGCTGTCCACGGGTATCTTCCACTAAACAGCCAAAAGCCTGTTTAATCGCAATCGGTAAACGACGTGGGTAAGAACGTACCGCGGATTCGTGTTCGGCTTGATCAAGCAAAACTTGATCAGGCGTTAGATCATAAAGACCATCTAGTATTGGTACTTGGTTGGAAAAACAGGTTGCGATAGTGTTATCGACTTCAAAGGCTGTACTCATCTTCGTCCCCTTGAAATGGTTAAAATTCTGTCCATTATTCATCGTCGTGCGAGGAAAAATGACAAATAGCAAAATTTCCGATGCTGTCGTAAGACACCTTCGGAATACGGACCATTAGCGTAACTGGCAAATCACTAAAACAGAGAATCAAGGTTCGGTTATGCTGCTGTCTTGATAAACAGGGCATAGAGGAAGCACAAAGCTGATTATTAATGTGTGTAAGTTAAGTGAGTTCAATGTTGGGTTTCCCATTCACATGCTGTTTCCACAGCAAGAGTATCCCGTCTATCAGCAAAAGGTTTGCTGATACCTACCCTACGTGGTGCCGCAATCAGCTTGAATGTTCACCACGCGTATCCCCCAGAAAACGCAGTCCGAGATTGAGGCGGACGTTAACATAAAATTGACCGCGTTCGCAATGATTTTTATTCTATCATTCA
Organism: Vibrio sp. V33_P6A3T137; assembly: GCF_009904835.1. Classification (NCBI taxonomy): domain Bacteria; kingdom Pseudomonadati; phylum Pseudomonadota; class Gammaproteobacteria; order Vibrionales; family Vibrionaceae; genus Vibrio; species Vibrio sp. V33_P6A3T137. The sequence goes on from NZ_WXWK01000141.1 coordinate 17,953, forward strand.
GCCAAATAATCACTGTATCATTCATACTCTTGAGCAATAAGTGGTAAAAAACCTCTAGCGCATAATCCATGCACTAGAGGTTGATGATTAAACATAATAAAAGAGCAATTAGAGTTGGTTGACCCTAGCTTTTGTTGTCGTGGTCTTTACCCGCAGGCTCGGCTTCTTTAACGGGTAAATGACGGCTGGCCAATTCATGCGTTTCTAGATCATAACGTTCTTTAATCACGTCCTTCACGACACCATCCCACTGTGGTACGCCAACAAAATAACTAGCGCGAGCTAAAACATGAGCAGCAATCGGTGCCGTCAAGATGACAAACACCACAACAGCGAGTGCTCGTACCACAAAGGCCATATCTCCCCAGTTAACAACAGCAAACGCAACCACCATTAAGCCAACACCCAATGCCCCAGCTTTGGTTGTTGCATGCATGCGAGTTAATAAATCTGGCATACGGTTAATACCAATGCCTGCTAGCAACATTAAAAATGAGCCGGTAAGAATGAGTATCGCAATAATTAAATCAGTCATCGTCTCTGTGTCCTCGTTTTTCTAAATAACGGGAAAAACCGACCGCTGCCATAAACGACGTTAAGGCCAACACAATCGCCACATCAATAAAATAAGGTTGTTGATAGCGAATGCTGTAGAGCACGACTAAGCCAACGGTTAAAGAGGCCATTAACTCTAAGGCCACGACCCTATCAGGTAAAGATGGGCCTTTTAATAAACGTACCGTTGCCAAAACCAAGCTAATTGCTAACATGGCAAAGCAAAGGGTATAAACAATATTCAACATAGTCTGTTACCCCAGTAAATCAATCACACGAGCTTCAAGACGCTTGAACTCTTCAATCTGACGAGCTTCATTCTCGAAGTACATTAAATGGACATACAACACGCTTCTATCGGTGGCCACATCCAATGCCAAAGATCCCGGTGTTACGGTAATTAATGTCGCAAACATAGTGATCGCCCCTTCGTCTCGTAAATCGAGAGGAATAGCAATCACAGCTGGTTTCATTAAATGCGTCGGCGTTAATACATCATAAGCCACTCGCCCATTAGCCTTAATTAAATCCCAAATGAAAAACAGTCCAAAATTAATCATTTTCGGTAATTTTGTTAAGTAAACCTTAAATGTAGGGCTATCTCTTAACAAATAAGCCAAAATCACGTAACTCATCAGCATGCCAGCAAATAAGTTGGAAATGGTATAAACGCCTGATAATACTAACCAGACTAGAGCAAGCAGCATATTCAATCCAAAGGCTTTCATGACTGACCTCCAAGTACCGCATCAATATAAACTTGTGGATTCATCACCTGCTCAGCAGCCATAGACGCCAGTTGTATAAACCACTCGGCATACAGACCAATGGTGATGGTCATTCCTGCCATTAAAATGATTGGGAAATACATACAAAAACGCTCGCTATCGCTCATTAAAGACTTCGTTTCAGCAGTATTAGGAAGTGGTTTCCAAAATGCTTCAGACCAAATTTTAATCATTGAATAGAGTGTTAATAACCCAACAGCTAAAGAGGCAACAACCATTAGCCATGCTTGTGTATCTAAGCCCGCCTTAATAACTACATATTTAGCAAAAAAACCAGACAATGGGGGGATACCAGCTAAAGACATAGCTGGTATGGCAAATAATATGGATAACACAGGTGCTGATTTATACAAACCACCTAATTTATCAAGTTTATTGGTCCCATGCCGCCTATTGATCACACCACTGATCAAAAATAGATTTGTTTTAACGATAATATGATGAAAAAGATAAAAAATACCGCCCGTAATGGCTAGTGGAGTAAATAGAGCTAAGCCTACAAGCATGTAGCCAATTTGACTGACAATATGGAAAGATAAGATACGTCTCACTTCAAATTGCGCGGCCGCACCTAGTACACCCGTTATCATTGTTAAAATACCCATCCAAAGTAGTAAAGTATGATGAGTAAATGCAATATCACCGACAAAAATAACACTAAACACACGATATAGAGCATAAACACCAACTTTAGTTAAAAGTCCTGCAAATACCGCAGAAATAGCAACCGGTGGCGTGTGATAAGAAGCTGGTAACCAAAAGAACAATGGAAAAGCGGCCGCTTTAATACCGAAAGCGACTAAAAACAGTAATGAGATCACCGTAATTACTCCGGCATTCTCTGATGTAGAAAGCTTACTCCCTAAATCGGCCATATTGAGTGTGCCTGCGTACGAATAAAGCAGACCAACTGCGCTTAAAAATAGCGCTGATGAGAGTAAGTTAAGTGTCACATATTTAAGTGCTCCTTCCATCTGTTCTCTTTCGCCACCAAGAATTAATAATCCAAAGGACGCGACCAGCATGATTTCAAACCAAACATAAAGGTTGAAAATATCGCCAGTTAAAAAAGCACCGATAACACCAGCTAACATTAAATGTAACAATGGATAAAAACCGAATTTTTCATGGTCTTCATTCATTGTCGCTAATGCATAAATAGCAATACAAAATGCAACAAAAGCGGAAACTGTAACCATGATAACCGCTAATAAATCCGCAACCAATGAAATACCAAATGGAGCTTCCCACCCACCTAAATGGGTCACTTGAATTCCATTATTATATACGTCATTAAACAATATTAATGCCGCAATAAGTAATGCAGAATTTGTCACCACACTGACCCAACGTTGAAGTGTTCTATGACGCCAAATGATCATAGACAACGCTGCTGCAAACATAGGGATAAGAATAGGCATTAATAACATCATAATTGAGTATCTGTCGTCTTCATTTTGTTCATGTCATCCGCACCAATGACTTTATAGGCGCGATGTATCAGTACTACGGCAAAAGCCAGTACGCCAAAACTGATCACAATCGCCGTTAATATCAAAGCTTGTGGGAGTGGATCGGCAATCTCAGCAAACGGCACCGTCATTCCTACCGGGATCAACGGCGGAGCACCTCTCACTAACCCCCCTCCGGTGAAGATCAGTAAATTAGCCGCGTTGGATAAGATCATTAAACCAATAACAAGCTTAACAATGCTGCGACGTAGCATCATAAATAGTGCAGCGGCATACAATCCGCCAATCACGAAAGCAAATAAAGTGGTCATATGAATTAATCCTCCACTTCAGCGAGGGTGAGTAACAACGTCGTCACCATACCAATAACGACCAGATAAACCCCGATATCAAATAATAATGGTGTACTCAATTTCAGCTCACCGACACCAGGCAGATAAACTGTCCACCACACACTGGTCAAAAATTCACTACCGGACAGAATCACACCGATCACACCACTAAACATGGCAATCATTAATCCAACCCCCATCAATTGTGAACCATCGACACCGATTAGGCGTTGGGTCTGGACTGGTGTGAAAGCAAACAGATGCAAGGCAAAAGCACTGGAAGCAACAAGACCAGCGATAAAGCCGCCCCCCGGCTCATTATGTCCACGCAGCAATAAGAAAATCGAAAACAACAACAACATTGGCAATAAAAATCGTGCCGCGACTTGTAAAATTAACGCGCTATCTGTTTTCATGATTTATTTTTCTCCAACTTGATCATCGCCGTTACCCCAATGGCGGCCAAAGCAAGAACAAATAGTTCACCCAAGGTATCTAACGCACGATAATCAACCAGTATTACGTTAACAATATTGCGTCCTTTTGCTATCACATAGCTATTTTCAATTAAGTAATCACTGATCCGATCGGGTTCGGCAAATTGAGTCACGGTCATCACCAGTAATGTCATCATGCCACCAAACACAATGGCGACAAAAGCATCACGCCAACGAACGTCTGAACTTGATAAGCGTTGAAAACGCGGCAATTTAAACAATACAAAGACCAACATGATCACCGTTAGCGTTTCAATCAGTATCTGGGTAATCGCCAAATCAGGGGCACTAAAGAAGACATAAATCAACGCCATACTAAAGCCTAGTGCGCCGATCGCTGCAACCGCACCCAAACGCTGCGAGGTGATACAGGCATAACTCACTACCGCAATAATGATGCCCGAGATCAGAATCTCGTAAACCTCAACGCCAGAAAAATCCAGCGTACCATACCAACCAACGCGCGTGGCAATGGTGTAGCCAACCAATACAATGGTGGTAATAAAGATGGTTAAAATGTAATTTGAAAGATAACCATTTTGCACACGGCCTGTTAACCATTTAGAAAAAATCACTAACCCTTGCATAAAGAGGTCGTAGCCTTTTTCTGGGCCATAGTTAAGTAAAGGCTTAGCCAAAATAGCTTTAGGCGCTAAACGGCCCCAGCGTTTAAAGAGTAAATAGCCCCCTGCTAATGCGACGGCACTGAGCAGTAAAGGCAAATTAAATCCATGCCATAAAGATAAAGCGATAGGATCAACCGTATACCCAGAAATGGATGAAGCCGCAGCAGTAATCAGTGGTGAAACCAAGGATGGAATCAAACCAAAGATTAGCCCTAAACTTGCGAGGAGTGAAAAACCAATCCGCATAGCAAAAGGAGCTTCATGGGCTTCTTTCGGCGTTGTGATCACCTCTCCCCAAAACGGCTTAATCGCAACCAGTCCGGCACAAGCCGCTAAGCAGATGGAAGAGACTACGCCAACAAACAGTAATGCACTTTGCCATGGACTGGTTAACAGCCCTTCTAACATCGCTTCTTTAGCAATAAAACCGAAAACCGGTGGAATACCTGCTAGAGCTAATGCCGCTAGTGACATAAAAATCGCCGTCTGTGGCATGCTGCGCCGTAAACCACTCAACTGACGAATGTCTTTGGTTCCTGTCTCATGGTCCACCGTACCGGCGGCCATAAACAAAGCCCCCTTGTACAGTGCATGGGCCAATAAAAACACCATGGCGGCAATTAACGCCGCTTCCGTACCAATCCCTATTAATAAGGTTAAGGTGCCTAAAGAAGCAACCGTGGTATAAGCTAAAATACGTTTTAGATCGGTACTCGTCACCGCCATTACCGAGCCTACCAACATCGTCAATGCACCGACGCCAACGAGCAGCATCGTCCACGTACTGTCTCCTGCCATGACTGGTTGTAAGCGAGCCATTAAATAGATACCAGCTTTCACCATCGTAGCGGAATGTAGGAATGAGCTAACTGGCGTTGGTGCTGCCATTGCGTTTGGTAGCCAAAAATGAAATGGAACCTGAGCCGATTTAGTAAATGCTCCCGCCAATACCAGTAACATCATTGGTAAAAATAGGCTATGTTGCTGGATTTCTGCTCCTTGACGGACAATTTGATCCAACTGGTAAGTACCGGCAATCTGACCGAGTAATATGACTCCCGCCATTAAAGCAAGGCCACCACCGACCGTAACAAACAGCCCCTGTAAGGCTGATTTACGCGACTTTTCTTGCTCATGATGAAAACCAATCAGCATGTATGAAGTAATACTGGTCAGTTCCCAGAAAACAAACATCGCCATAATGTTGTTCGCTAACACGACACCAAGCATTGCGCCCATAAATGCACAAAGATACATCACTAGCTTACGCTGATCGACGTGGCCTGACAGGTAACTCCCTGCATACACGACAACTAACGTGCCGATCCCAGTGATCAATAATGCAAACAATAGGCTTAAGCCATCAAGACGAATATCAAGCGAAATGCCTAATGACGGAATCCAATCATAATAGAATAATAAGCTATGCCCAGCCGTCACCTGTGGAACAAAGCCTAAGAAATACACAAACAGCAAAGCAGGAAGCAAAGCAACCCACCATACTGCACGCTCACCTAATTGGCGATACAGCCAAGGTACAAAAAAAGCAACAATAAAACCTGACATTAATGCTAATAGCATCTAATGACCTCCAAACGTCGAAATCTTGCTGTAGACAACAAGGGGTCGTTTCCCTAATGCAAGTGATTAAATGACAACCACACTAAAAATAAAGCTGCACGGCGAATGCAAACCGTGTTACGTATTATCCTAAAAGGTTAATACTTTAATATAAACAACTTACATGAAGAGTAGCTTACTCTTCCTAAAACAAGAAAGCATAAAAACAAAGTTTTATGCTTTCTGAGAGTATATTGACCTTTCAAGGGATTTTTCTATAAACCATGAAGCATTAACACAAAGTAAAGATAGGCACATGCATCGTTGTTCAGCACCAACCAGAACTTACGTTACTGCTATCACCGATGTATACGGCTCGAACAGTCAATAAGGCCTAGTATCTCCTTAACTAAGGCTCTAATACCATAGGATAGCAATCTCTTGAAACATTAAGCCACTATCCAATCATACTATGTTTAATCCGCCGACTAGATTGGCGAAGCATTGAGTGATTAGAACTTCGCTTTGATCTCCTTCACTAAAATAGGCTCATCAAGCAATACTTTTTTCGGTAGCGTAGCACGTAGCATAATATAGCCCGCCAGCGCCGCGGCGGTTGACCCAATCAAGATACCTAAACGGGCATAGTTATCCAAAATAAGATGAGCATGACCGAACGCTAACGAAGAGATAAAGATCGACATCGTAAAGCCGATACCACATAACACCGAGACAGCAAAAATATGCCGAGTATCAATCCCTTCTGGTAACTTTGTCATCCCTAACTTGACGGAAATCCAGCTAAAGGTAAAGATGCCAAGCGGTTTACCGACAAAAAGCCCTAACGCGACACCAACAGGTAACGTTGATGTTAATCCCGCTAACGAGATCCCTTCTAACGAGATCCCCGCATTCACAAAAGCAAACAGCGGTAGAATGGCAAACGTTGACCATGGATGTAACCAATGCTCCAAGCGCTTTAATGGCGATGGAGAGGTTGCCTGTTTACCTTTCAAAGGAATCGCAAAACCGATCATCACTCCAGCAAGGGTGGCATGAATCCCTGACTGTAGGACAGCAAACCATAATATTGCGCCAAGTATCAAGTATGGCACTAACGACGTGACCTTGTAATGATTAAGTAAGTATAAACCACCAGCCGTCAGTAAACCCATTGCTAACGCGAAACTCGATAGCTCACTGGTATAAAATAGAGCAATAATAATAATCACGCCAAGGTCATCAATAATCGCCAACGCTAATAGAAAAGCCTTCAAACTCACAGGCACTCGATTACCCAGTAACGCCATGATCCCCAAAGCAAAGGCAATATCGGTGGCCGCAGGAATCGCCCATCCCTGGCTTGCCGTAGGATCCGCTGAATTAAACCAAGTGTAGACCAATGCCGGCGCTAACATTCCCCCTAAAGCAGCAATGGCTGGGAATAAAGCCTGCTCTTTTGATTTTAGCGATCCTTCGATTAATTCGCGTTTTACTTCTAGGCCAATTAATAAAAAGAAAATCGCCATCAGCCCATCGTTGACCCAATGAGAGAGAGACATACCGAAGACATAAGCATGCAGAGCATGCTTATAAAGCTCATTAACAGGTGAATTGGCAATCAACATAGCCGCAATAGCAGCCATAACTAATAACACTCCACCCGCGGCTTCTGTTTTAAAGAAACTACGAATCATGCGTATCATGGGGATATCGTCCTTTGTGATGATAAGAATCAACGATGAAATGTACCTAACGACACTAAACACAATAAATCCGGTACAAGAAGATGAGATTGAGTCTACTCACTCGCTGCTCGGTTTAAAAATCGCTTCTAATGAAACTAAACATCGGAAAATCCGATCTATAAAGACAAAACAAACGTAATTTCCGTCGTTAAAATAGACAAAAATAATGTAATAAAATATGTTCACTCAAAAATCACATCAAAAGATCATTTATAAAAATAAAACTTATCAAATAGTTAAAATGATAATATTGATTTTAAAGAAAGGGATTCAGAATTCGAAATAAGTCAAGACACGATAAAATGAACAGCCATGCTTGTACCGGTAAACATGAGGTAAAAATAGAAGATGGGGAGATAAATCAGCTATTGAGTCGTCATACGCTTAAACGTTGAACACAATAAAAGGCATGAGCTAGGGTCTGTTAACTTTTCGAGCTGATTTTTACAGCAGTTAGTGGTTTTTTTATACAAGGCATAAGCGTTGGAATGTAGTAACTCTACCTGATAAGCCGATAACAGGGTAGAAAGAAGCCACCAACGCTGCCCGAAGGATTAGGCCAAAATACACGGGCTACGATCAAACTAATAACCCGTCAGCTGCATAAAACCACGAGCAGAATGCGAGCCTTGAGAATGAATGGGCCCTTGCCAATAAGGCTGGGTGAAGTCTAACCACAGATTAGGATTCAGTGGACTCAAGGTAATATCGATATTTTCTTTAGCGATCACGACCTGCCATTGCAAAGGTAACGTTTTTCCATTGGCAAGTTTGACTGATGGCAGTGGTATCATCTTGATTTCTTGCTCAGTCAAATGAGTCACCTTTCCATCTTTACTCGCCAAGGTGCCATAAATATGAGGTCTTTGATGCAGGTAGCGATGTCGAGTGACACTCAACGTTCGCTGTTGATCAAGGTGTAATACAAACCAATCTAAACCTTGCTGCTCTTGGCCTATCAGGCGGCTGCCCCACTCTTTACTTATCCATGCCTGGCCACGTACGGCTATCGGTTGTGTATAAGGCGTTAAACGTAATGTACCTTGAATAGAGACAAATGGCGCATATACCGAGTAAGAAGCCAGTGATGAATGATGATTTTGTCGCCGCTGAAACCCTTGTTCGCCCGGTAAAATATAAGGACCTTTAGGTGTCATATGCATCGCCAATTGAAAATTATCGGTGGCAATATCTAACTGACTCGGCAATGGCCCCGCACTTAATGATCGCCAATGCCAGTTATCGATCCACATCCGAAATGGCGGTGTTGTCACATCGGCTTGACCAATCCCCCCTCGAGCAATACGCTGTTCTTTCCAAACTTGATAAGCATTCGCTACCGCAACATGCGATAAAAATAGTTGCGAATTTTGCCAGCCGACGCCTTGCTCAGAATCATTGGCCAACTTAAAGAAATTCCATACTATCCCGTATTCTTGGCCCTGTTCATCTTGCACATTAGCGAATACATGCCACCACTCATGTTGATAGTGAGGATGCAGAGCAAAATCTTGGGGTAGGCGTACGGGATTATCGGGAGAGGCATCAGCAAACGCCTGTTGCCCATCGATAGAATAAGTAACAGGTGACAAACGATCAGCCGATAAAGTCAGAAAATAAGTCACACCTAGCCAGATCAATAAACAAAGCGCGACCAAAAAGATCGCCACCAACCATCGCTTGTAGCTCATGATCTTGCTCATAATGCATCCCTTAATGATTTAATCGCCGACTGACGAACTAAACGCATCACAGGAAGCGCCCCAGAAATAATCAGCGCCAGCATCGATAACATAGCCGTTTTCGCATAAGCGGCTGGCATCAGTTGTAACTCAATACTCCATCCAAATGAGTAACGGATCACCACATCAATCACCAGTGTTGCTAATGCCAAACCAAGCGGCAAGGCAATCAATAAGGAAATCAACCCAAAAACCAATAGCTGTAACGCACCAATCACCACTAACTCTTTACCTGATACACCCAAACAACGCAAAAGGGAGATATGCCGCTGACGAGAGACCTCTCCCGCTAAGGTTGCAAAGAATATCCCACACACTGCAATAAACAGCGTAATGTTACTTAAGCTATCAGCGATAGCAAACGTGCGATCAAATACCTGCATGGCTTGATGATGAATAGAACGGTTATCAAATACACGCTCAGAATTAAGACGAAAGACACTATTTAAGCGGGTCAGTAATGCTTCCCCTTCCGTTACCTGATCAGCGTTAAGCGTCACCGCTAAAGAGACATTGCCGCTACTCATAAAACCGTGCAACCAACTTTGGTGAGACATCATGACTTGATGGTAGGGATTCCCATAATCATAATACACCCCGACCACTAACCAATGTTGTCCTAAAGGCATCGATAAATCGATATAGTCACCCGGACGAATGCCAAGCCGTAACGCCATTGATTCGCTAATCATTACGCTGCGGGATTGATGAAGAAGATACCAGTAATCGGGAACACCAACTTTAATGGTTAATGATTGCCGCTCACCTTCAGAATCACCTGTACTCACCATTTGGATCATACCTTTGTCACTGGCGAGATCTTTTTCCCAACGATGCCAGACTTCTTGCACTTCAGGTTGTTGAGTCAGCCATTGTGTCATCCGTGCTGCCGAACTATTGGTTGGATAAAGATAAATATCCGCGGCTAATCGTTGATTCAACCATTTATCCGTGGTGTCTCTAAAACTGCCGACCATGGTTTCTACACCAATATTCGCCGTCATCGCCAACATGAACGCCATGGTCGCAACGCCTCGATAACTCATGCTGGCAGCGGCATCCGCAAAAAACCAACGTATTTTTACGCCACGTAAAGTATAAGAAAAACTGACAAACAGTTTCCAAATAAAATAAGGCGTTAACAACGCCGCGCTGAGGAGCATTAAGGTAATGATCACAAACCCAGAGGTTTGACTTTTCGGTGCTTGATAAATCGCAATGGCTGAGACGAGCAAGCCACAAGCCACTAATCCTTGAAAGGTAAATTCTGAGCCAGCAAAACGAACCATCGACAAACGTGTGGTTAACCGGATCGGTTGAGACTTGAGCAGACGAATTAACGGCCAAGCACAAGACGCTAATGCAGCGCAAGTAGCCATCAGTAAACTATAGCTACTCCAGCGCCAGCTCCACCCAACGGAAAGTCCTACGTTTGCATCATACAAATTGCTTAAGCTAGCAGATACCGAGGGTAATAATTGGTTGGCCAAAACTAACCCCAAAACGTTACCACAGGCCCAACTGATTAAAATCAAACCGATCAATTCTATCGATAACGCTTGCGCTAATTGCCAACCAGAAACTCCAGTTTGTCGCAAGATCCCCACTAATGGCTGACGCTGAATTAACGATAACGACATGGCTTGATAGAAAATAAACATACCGACTAAAAAAGACAGCATACCCAGTGCGGTTAAGTTCATATGAAAAGCTTGGGTGAGTGACTCTAACTCACTACGCGTGGTGCGTACTAACGCCATTCCACTGGGTAAACTATCGGTTAATCTTTGCAATTTCTCTTTCGGCATATCACCGCAAGCAATCACCGATAACCCAGAGCTTTGACGAATACTGCGCACCAATGAAAGGTCGGCAACGACTCGTGTACCATGAATCAACCCATTGGTATCAATCAATAGTGGGCCAAGCAGGCTGCCATCTTGTAATGGAATGTAGTCGCCATTATTCCAACCTTGTAACGTTGCAAAGCCATCACTGACTAAAATCGGATGTGGCGATTTAAATAAGGCTAACGTACTAATTTCATTGAATGGCTGACGATTATTAAGGGGGAGCATCGCTACCGGGTCAATCCCTAAAAGTGAAAACTCCGTCCCAGTTGTCGTGGTTAAGCGATAATGATCAATAGGCACACATTGATGGAACCCTTCTCGACGTAACTGAACGTAAAAACCTTGAGGAATTTTATTAGCAATATGTTTTGGTCGAATGCGATAAGGAAGAGGATTGGCAAACAGTTTTTCACCATGCTGATAGCTTTGTTTCGCATGATGATTAATCGCCGTCACACCAACTAATAAAGAAACACTGAGTGTTAAACCCAGCCAGACGAGAAAAATTTGTAACGGGTAGCGACGATAATGCCCAAGTAACGCTTTAACTACGGGCAATAACATGCAACCTTCCTCCTTGTAAGCGAATACAACCTTCCATGTGCTGCGCCACTTTTTCACTGTGAGTGACTAACAATAAGGTACATTGTAACTGACGACTCAATGAAGTCAGTAAGCGCATCACTGCTTCAGCATTGCGTTCATCAAGGCTACCGGTTGGCTCATCCGCTAGAAGGATTTTGGGTTCCATATACAAAGCACGAGCAATTGCCGCTCGTTGCTGTTGACCGCCCGACACTTCTTCAGGATAACGACCTAAAAGCGGCATTAAATCTAATGAGGAGAGAATTTGTCTCAATAAACCTTGGTCTTCGGGTAAACCTTTAAGTTGCCGACAGAAGCGGATATTATCGGCGACATTTAAGGTCGGCAACAGGTTAAACTGTTGGAATATATGACCAATGTTATTACGCCGAAAGGCGGTGCGTTTATGCTCTGATGTACTGTGCATCGCAAAGCCGGGAAACCAAATCTCCCCCGAATCAACACTATCTAAACCAGCGATCAAATTGAGTAAGGTGCTTTTGCCAGAGCCACTCTCACCCATTAATGCCAACTGATCACCTTGATTTAACGTCAACTCTGCACCTTGTAACACAGGGTGGAACTCATCACCATCCACAAAACCTTTGCTCAGGTCTATCAGCTGTAACATTAAACCGCTCACACCATTGCTTAAAATTAGGATTGAGAATCTACACTAAATCCCTTCGGGTAGGAAGTATTTTGGCTGTAGATCACAGAATATGAACACAATTGCACCAACTTGTTGTTATGTGTCTAGTTTCCGATCAAATTCCGCATCCATTTTTTACTGATCATTCGCCATAATGAGCCGACCCATTTGATCAATTCTTCGACTAAAAACAACAAATAAATCCACTCAGGTTTAACGTTAAAATAGATAGCGGCAATCGCCGCCAGAGGGATACCGATAATCCACTGCGCAACCACATCTTGTCCAAGACAAAATTTGACATCGCCTCCAGCACGAAGGACTCCGACAATCACTGTCATGGGCACTGAACGCAAGACAATGCCAAGGCTTAAAATCACAATGAATTTTTCTGCTAACTGACGAGTTTCTGCGGTCAGAGCACTAAACGCATTTAAGATAGGGATCTGCACAATAAACAGAACCATAGCAACCAGTATCCCAGACAGCAGGCTCAGCACCGTAACACCAATGGCTTGGTAATAAACCGCATCATACTGCTTAGCGCCTAACTGATTGCCGATCAGTACCGCGGCCGCATTAGACATACCAATTAAAAAACTCAAAGAAATCGATTCAACAGGCGTCATGACGGATAAGGCAGCCAGCCCCTGCACTCCACTTTGGCCCATGATGGCGTGGTAAAAAAATAACCCTCCAGCCCATGCTAAAAAGTTAAACGTCGTCGGGAGTGATAAGCGTAGAAATCGTTCAATGGTTTGCCAGACCATGACCGCTTTTACATCAAGTAATCCAAAAGCTAATAGATGCTTTTTCCAATATAAGTAACCATACAAACAGCCCACCTCAAGAAAACCACTGAGTAACGTTGCAATCGCTGCGCCTTGAATACCGAGTGCTGGAAAGCCTAATTTGCCGAAAATTAGCACCCAGTTCAAAAATACGTTAGCCAAAATCCCAATACCACTGAAAAAAGTACTAATGCCTGGCTTATGCATCGCACGTAGGCCGACCGCCATACTACTGACACAGGCAACCGCTAACATACTAAAAGAGGTAATAACGAGATATTGACTGCCCAGTTGATTAACGAGCGCCGAATCGGTGGTCAATGCCATAATTTGTTGTGGAAAAAATAAAAATAAACCCACCGTTAATACCGCAAACAACATCGACACCAACCAAGTTAAGGCGGTACTTTCTCTCACCCCCTGTTTATTCGCTGCTCCCCAATATTGAGCGGTTAATAGTGCCCCACCTGTCGTTACTCCAACGAGCATAATTGTGGTCACGAACGTAGCTCTTGCCGCCACACCAACCGCCGCAATTTCTGCCTCACCGAGCTGTCCCAGCATCAACACATCCACTAGCCCGCGGCTAGAAAACATGATGCTTTGTAAAGTAATCGGCAAAGCAATCGCTATCAAGCGGCGCAAAAAGTCACCTTTGGTGTAATATATCACTTGTGAAACAACGGACAACGGAGCACCTCAATGGCAAACATTAACCAGAAAAAGACATATTGAGTCGCATCAATACCAATCGGCGGTCCGTTTAATCGAGATTACTGGACCAAATGATATCGCTACAACGTCAAGTTAGAAGGCTGAATAGTGGCTGAAGATTATACGCTCAAGCCTTAGCCTATCCCAAGGAATAAAAATGAAAAAAGTATTAGTATTAGGTGCTTCAGGTTACGTCGGCTCTCAGCTTATCCCTTTATTACTTGAACAAGGTTATCAAGTCACCGCTGCGGCTCGGCAAGTCGATTATTTTACCGATCGCACCCCTAAACATAAAAATCTCACCATTATTTATCTTGATTTAGCCAATCAACAGCAGACTTGTCACTGGGTCAAACAAGCGGACTTAGTCTATTTTTTAGTGCACGGCATGGCCCAAGGCGGCGATTTTATCGACTACGAATTATCCCTAGCGAATAACATGCGTGAAGCTTTACAACACAGCCAAGTCAAACACGTCATTTATCTTAGTGCTTTACAACCACCATCCGGCCATTCTGACCATTTAGCCGCTCGACAAAAAACTGGCGAAATTTTACGTCAAAGCCAAGTTCCCGTAACCGAATTAAGAGCAGGAGTGATCATCGGCCCTGGCTCAGCGGCTTTCGAGATCATGCGCGATTTTGTTTATAATTTACCCATTCTGATCACACCGCAATGGGTCGATTCAAAAGCCAACCCGATTGCTTTAGCTAATCTTAACCATTACCTGTTAGCGCTTGCTCAGGAAACTCCCGAACAACATCAACAATTTGAAGCAGGTGGCCCCGATACCCTCACCTACCGTGAACAATTTGAAGTTATTTGTCGATTAGCCAATAAACCCTTTCGGCTTTGGTCTACTGGTTTACTCACCCCTCGAATGGCCTCTTACTGGCTTGGATTAGTCACCTCGGTTCCGTCGAGTATCGGACGAGCCCTATTAGATGGCCTTGCCCATGATTTTATTGCCAATAACGATGCGCTTCAGCAACGTTATCCACAAACGATGATTGGTTATTACGATGCGGTGAAGTCCACCATCGAACAAGAGGGTACCTTTGTACGCAGTAATGTCTGGGGCTTTGACCCCGGCGCAATGCAGCGTTGGCAACCGGGGTTTGGATTTTATCCTAAGTATACCGGCGCAACCATAACCACCGATGCCAGTGCAGAACAGCTCTGGAAAGTCGTCAAAACCATGGGCCAACGCGATCAAGGCTATTTTTTTGCTAATTCGTTGTGGCGAACACGTGAATGGCTCGATGTGTTATTTGGTGGAGGAAAACCGGTTCGACGCAGCCCACCAGGAACCGAGTTACAAGTGGGCGATTTTATCGACTCATGGAAGGTGATTCGCTGCCAGCCGCCGCGCTTTTTGTCTTTATTGTTTGGCATGAAAGGGCCTGGCTTAGGTCGTCTGGAGTTTGCCATTAAAGATCTTGGTGAACAACGTGAACTGACTATTACCGCATGGTGGCATCCACAAGGGTTTCGTGGCCTTCTTTATTGGTTTGTGATGATGCCTGCGCACCTATTTATTTTCAAAGGTATGGTCAGAGCGATCGTGAAAAAAACCAAAAAATGAACCCGTGGGTGTCACTGACCGACGGATGAGTTACCCCGGTCACAATCACGGCGAAAACCCTCGACAGTGCGTAGAATTGACACTATTTTACATTGATAATATCAATGCCAACTTATAATAAATAACACAAGGGTATCAATGTGAACGTCATATATCGATGGATAAGCCTACTCTGTATTGGATTAATATCCTTTCACACACCAGCGACATTCGCCAATAGTGGCTATACCGAAACCCGCTACCCATTGGTACTGGTCCATGGCATCTTCGGTTTTGATAGTATCGCCAAAATAGATTACTTCTATGGCATTCCTCATGCACTCAGTAAAGATGGTGCTACCGTATTTACTGCGCAAGTCGCAGCCGCTAACCGCTCAGAAGTACGCGGCGAGCAACTATTGGCACAAGTTGAAACCATTCTAGCCCTAACCGGCAAAGAGAAAGTCAATCTTATCGGTCACAGTCAAGGCAGTCCAACCGCTCGTTATGTCGCCTCAGTGCGTCCTGATCTGGTTGCTTCGGTGACTAGCGTTGGTGGTGTTAACTGGGGATCGCGAGTCGCTGATATTGTGAGAAATACCGTACCAGAAGACTCGATTTCTGAGGCCTTAGCCGTCAAAATCACCAATAGTTTTGTCACTTTGATCAACGTACTCTCCGGTGGCAAGGGGCTAGAACAAGATGCCTTAGCGGCGCTCGATACCTTAACCACGGAAGGCTCATTGGCTTTTAACCGTCATTATCCAGAGGGCGTTCCGACAACCTATTGTGGGCAAGGTGAAGCGATCGCCAGTAATGGTGTTCACTATTTTTCTTGGACTGGTTCATCGGCCATTACTAACTTGCTTGACCCCACCGACATCCCTATCGGAGTTTTAAGCCTTGCTTTTGATGAACCCAATGATGGCTTGGTCTCTGTCTGCAGTAGCCATCTTGGTCAAGTCATTGGTACCCACTATAAAATGAATCATCTCGATGAAGTCAATGGGCTTTTAGGCATTCGCCATCTTTTTGAGGTTTCACCCGTTACTCTTTATCGTCAACATGCTAATCGTTTGCAACAACTTGGACTGTAATGATGCGTTATAAACCCATGAGGGTTGCCCTAGCACTCGGAGTATTGATAGTGACATTGTCACCAATATGGTTGCATGATGATCAACCCGTGACCGCCCAACCACCGAGTGTACTGAAAAGTGACGTTGATCTTTCCTCCCCTCGCGATTTCTTGAATTATCTGGTATCAGAAATGGATCAGATCGATGTTAACTTATTAAAACAACAATTTGCGCATTATATTGATGAAAAAATCAGCTTTGATGAGCCTTTGTTTCATCAATTAATCGACTATCACCACGCTCTCGATAAGTTAAGCTTTTCATCACTGAACGGACTCGCTGCAGATTGGCAACGTCTGCATGACAAAATCGTTCATCTTCAAGGCGTTCATTTTTCTACCGATCAGCAATCTTTATTTACTGAAGAAAATCGTATTCGACAGCTCGCGATTGATAAACAAAAACTGTTTGAAATCTATCCACAACAAAAAGCGCAACGCTTATGGGATGAGCAGATAAACCAACAACCGGATTACATTCAACGTAATGAACATAATGATCGTTTATTAAAAGCGGTTCTCACATTAGATGAGCAAGATCCACAAGACCACTATCTAGCTTTAAAAGAATGGGTAGATGAAGAAACCATTCAACGTCTTAATCACCTTGGGCAATCAAGACAGCAGTTTGATCAACAGTGGCAGCATTATGTTGAGCAAAGAAAAGTAATTGTTAAACGTTTAGCCGATCATCCTGATCAGCAACAAACACAGTTAGACGAGCTACGTCGTCGCACGTTTTCCGAACAAGATTTACGACGTGTACAAAGTTTAGAACGCATTCACTTTGATCAATAAGCATTGTGCTCAATAAGCGCTTTGGTCAATAAGATAGTATAAGTAAGAGATCGGATAAGTCACTCCCCCATTGCGGGGAATAATTATTGGATTGACGTGAGCAAACATCATCAACAACTGATGCAGATTCAAAGAGGAAACGTTACTTTTATACTTATCAGAGCCACGATAAATCGTCGCTCTGATTTAGGCTAAAACGGTAAAATTAAGAGGCTTGAAAAGAAAGGGGAATTTCCGCTAATTGGGTCCCTTGATTATCTGGAAAAATCACATATTCGCCATGGTATTTGACGTTCGATTTGTAATCAGTGCGTTTATGAAGCATAAACCCTGCCGCCGCTGCTTTCTCGACAAATCCGGCATGGTGGCCACGCACAAACCAGTTCATCGGTTTTATCAAGGCTTCGCCATCAAAACAGTCATCACACTGCCTTGAGCAAAGCGCGAAGGAGTTTTGCCCTTCGATAAATATTTGTACTTTACCACAATCCACTAATGGTTCAGAGGTTGAGACTTCCCATCCAGCTTGTTCCATTTCGTCCAAAAAGGCGTCTATTTTCTTATCCGTTAAGTGATTATCGGCATGCTCATTGAAAAACTGGGCGTAATACGCCGAAATACGTCGAAATTGCAACCACAATCCTGATTGATTCCCCTTCGAGCGCCCCGCTTTTTGCCAAACGGTTAAATCATCGCGTACACAGCGGTCAAAACGCTGATTTTTTAAAGATTTGGTCACCCAATGTACTAAAAAATGATTATTTGCCACGGGAGCATTCGCCAACTTTCCAGCAGCGTGTTCTTGCGCTAACTCTTCTAAAGCGCTGTTCACCAGCTTCTGAATTTCTAAATAATACTTCGCCACTATGCGTTTCTTCCCAATGTCCAATAAAAACCCGCAGACAGCACTGAACATGCTGACATCACTAAAATCATTGGCCAAGTCACATCACTTGGCATTGAGGCAACCACGGCACCAATCACCGAGCCGGTTCCAAAGCGCAATGTACCGGACAAAGAAGAAGCCGTACCAGCGATTCGAGGATAACCACTCAATAATAGTCCCATCGCATTACTGCCAATGGTTGAAATGGTGCCAATAAACAACACCACAAAAGGAACGGTTCCCCATAATCCCCAATCAAGTGCCCAACCAACAAATAAACCAACGCCCGCCAATAATTGAATAAATAATCCAAAACGCAACATGGCATGCGAACCAACGCGTCGCACAAATCGACCATTAATACTGGTCATCGCGATCATCGCAATAATATTGAGCGCAAACAGATAACCAAACTGGTTTGGAGTCACACCATAAATATCAATATAAACAAAAGATCCTGCGGTCAAAAAGGCAAACATTCCCGAAAATGAAAAAGCCCCAGCGAAAATCAGCCCCATCGCCTGCCCATTACGGCATAATTGCGCATAGTTTTTCATGGTGTTCATAAATCGCAAGGGTTGACGATTTTCTATTGCCAATGTCTCAGGCACTTTCCAAAGTACCATCGCCATCACGACCACAGCAAAGATAGCCAACACCCAAAAAATGGAACGCCAACCAAACCAAACAGCTAAATGCCCACCAATCAATGGCGCAACTAACGGCGCAAGTGTAACCACTAAGGTGACAAAAGACATCGCACGTGCAAAGTCTTCTCGATCAAACATATCGCGCACAACCGCCTGAATCACTACTGCGGCAGCTGCACCTGCAAACCCTTGAGCGGCACGAATATAAGTTAATGCCTCGATACCGTGTGTCATGGCACTAAAAACCGAAGCCACCGCAAATAAAAATACCCCTGACAACATCACCGGACGACGACCATAACTGTCCGCTAACGGGCCGTGCAATAATTGTCCAATCGCAAAACCTGCCGTATAAGCCGTTAACGTTAATTGCACGGAACCGGCAGTAGTACCTAAATCTTTGGCGATAGCGGGCATTGCAGGTAAATACATGTCGATAGCGAGTGGGGTTAACGCCCCGATAGCGCCCAACACAATAAACAGCAAAAAGCCAAGGCTAGAAGCATCATATTTAGCGGGGGCAGTATTGGAAGTCATAAGTCTCCGTTTTATCAATGAATATGATTTAACTCTGGTCGATAGCCTATCGACCCAAGCGCTGATCTTGCCGATCAGCAACCCATTTCTTTATTGCGACGAGCTGAGATAAGCGACTGGCTTAGGATAAGCGTTCGCTACGAAGCCAATTGTATGTTCAAATATAAGGAAACTCGATGGCCGTGTTTCCTAAGGTTGAGCGATCAGTTCCAGACAGAAGCGATTTCCGACTCGGTCAAATAACGAGATTCTCCCGGATCAAGGCAAGGGTCCAAAACAATATCGCCCACACGTTCACGATGTAACCCAACGACCTTATTACCAAGAGCTGCAAACATACGCTTAACTTGATGATATTTACCTTCGTGAATGGTCAACAAAACCTGTTGTTGATCTATGATTTCTAGTTGAGCAGGTCGGGTTAGATCTCGCTCACCGCGTAACTCAATTCCCTTCGCAAACTGCTCAGTATACTCGGCGGCAATGGGATCTGCGAGCCAGACACGGTAAGTTTTTTCACAATGATGTTTAGGTGACGTCACCCGATGTGACCACTGCCCATCATCAGTGATTAACACGAGCCCTGTCGTATCAACGTCCAAGCGCCCAGCAAAATGCAAGTCCCGTTGGTTAGCCTCATCCAATAACACAAAGACCGTTTGGTTGAAGCTGTCTTCATGAGAACAAACATAACCTTGAGGCTTATGCAGCATGATATAACGAGGGCCACTTAAGGTCAGCGCTCTGCCTTGCCACTCAACCTGCGATAACTCGGTAACTTGACATGAACCACTTTTGCGAACAATACCATCAACCGTTACATCGCCACTTTTTAAAAGTTGAGTCGACTCTTTACGTGTGGTGCCGAGCGCATCACACAAAAATTTATCTAAACGCATGAATACCTCATCTGCTTGAAGTCAGGTATTATACAAGCCTCACTCAAAATAGTTGAACTATTTCACATAATTAATCCCTTGCCTTTATGTATACCTTACGACCTTATCAAGCGGATTCAGTCAAAGCCGTGATTCATTACTTTCGTCAGCACAGTACCCCTGCGGTGATTGTCCTCCCTACCGGTGCAGGAAAAAGCTTAGTAATTGCTGAATTAGCACGTTTAGCTAAAGGGCGAGTATTAGTTCTTGCCCATGTTAAAGAACTGGTGGAACAAAACCATGCCAAATATGAAGGCTATGGGCTCACTGGTGGCATATTTTCAGCCGGACTAGGACGAAAAGAGAGCGAACATGCGGTGGTGTTTGCTTCCGTGCAGTCTGTGGTACGAAATTTATCGACTTTTCAACAGCCATTTTCGTTATTAGTGATTGATGAATGTCATCGAGTCCCCGATGATAAAGACAGCAGCTATCAAAAAGTCATTAGCCACTTATTGACCCTCAACCCAAAGATGAAGGTGCTCGGTTTAACCGCAACCCCTTATCGACTAGGCATGGGATGGATCTATCAGTACCACACTCGTGGGCTCGTGCGCAGTGAAGAGCCACGTTTTTTCAAAGATTGCATTTTTGAATTACCGATCCACTACTTATTGGATGAAGGTTTCTTAACTCCAGCGCGTCTGATTGATGCGCCTATCCTCAGCTACGATTTCTCTCAGTTAAGCCCAACGACTAGCGGACGATACAAAGAATCTGAACTCGATCTGGTTATCGAGCAATCCAAACGCGCAACACCACAAATCGTTCAACAAATTATTCAGTTAGCGCACAACAAGCAAGGGGTAATGATTTTTGCGGCTACGGTTCGTCACGCCCAAGAGATCCTTAGTTTACTGCCTGAACAACAATCCGCCTTAGTGATTGGCGATACATCATCACAAGATCGCGATCGGATCATCCAACGTTTTAAACAGCAAGAGATCAAATTTTTGGTCAATGTCTCAGTATTAACCACCGGCTTTGATGCTCCACATGTCGATTTGATTGCTATTCTAAGGCCCACCGAGTCGGTGAGTTTATACCAACAAATCGTCGGTCGAGGTTTACGTCTCGCTCCGGGAAAAACCGAATGTTTGGTGCTTGATTATGCGGGTAATCAGTATGATCTGTATCAACCCGAAGTCGGCGACCCGAAACCCGACTCTAATAGTGAAATCATTACTATTCCTTGTCCTGCTTGCGGCTTTAATAATAACTTTTGGGGCAAACTGGATGCGAACGGCTTTCTTCTCGAACACTATGGGCGGCGATGCCAAGGCTATTTTGAAGATAAAGAGACTGCAGAGCGCGAACATTGCGGCTACCGTTTTCGTGCCAAATATTGCAATCAATGCGGAGCCGATAACGACATCGCCGCGCGAATTTGTCACGAATGCCAAGCGACGCTAGTGGATCCGGATAAAAAGCTTAAAGAGGCATTAAGCTTAAAAGATGCATTAGTGTTTGAGTGTCTCACCATGACATTCAGCGTTCATAAAGATAGCAAAGGAAAAAACCATCTTCGAGTGACTTATCTTGGTGAGAATAACGCCCAAGTGCACGAGTTTTGGTCACTCACAACCCCAAAACAAAAAGCTATCTTTAAACAGCGTTTCGTTCGCCCCCATCTGGCCGATAAACATCGAGCATTTGACGCCGCATCACCGAGTAAAGTCGTCGATCATCAGCACCGTTTTCGACCACCACAATTCGTTATCGCACGAAAAAATGGCCGATTTTGGGCACTGAGGGATAAAATTTTTGCCGATGAGCTCAGTGATTAACCATGCTGGGGATTGCCTAGTATGAAGCCATCATTTTTATTGCTCATCCTAACGTAGAATGTTAGTATCCGCGCTCGTTTTGAGAGTGATTATTATCGCTAACGAAGCGCTACGACAGCACAAGGTCGCATTGATGCTGTCACACTTACTATTTTTTTACTAATTTGAGAGTAAATACTATGAAATTCAATGCAGTAGTGCGTACTGAACTAGGTAAAGGTGCGAGCCGCCGCCTACGTCACACTGGTCTATTCCCAGCTATCGTTTACGGTGGTGAAGCAGCGCCAGTATCTATCGCTCTAAAACACGATGATGTGATCAACCAAATGGATAAGCCAGAGTTCTACGAAGCGATTACTCTAGTTATCGACGGTACTGAAGTTAAAGTTAAGCCTCAAGACGTTCAACGTCACGTGTTCAAGCCAAAAGTTGAGCACATGGACTTCATCCGTATCTAATTCCCTACCAAGGAATTTGTTGGATAAAATCCAACCTTTTGCATAAATAAGATTTTTTGGCCTTACCATCCAAACCATCTAAAAATCAGAAACCCCGATGCTACCAACATCGGGGTTTCACCGTTTTAAGGGCTTCCTTTTAAAGCCCTACCCTCATATATCATCGCGTTAGCCGTTGTGCGAAATATTAAAGTAAGCGACCTCTTTTTTAAGTTCGTTAGCCAAACGATTTAACTCGTGCCCCGCATTTTCATTGGCTGCCATCAATTGGATCGACTCACTCGACATTGATGAGATTTGCCCCATCGCTGAAACTACCTCTCCAACCACAGCCACTTGATCATCCGTCGCTGAAACCACTTCTCGAATCCGATGAAGCGTATCTTTGGCTTGTTTTTCTATATTAATCAGTAGATCGCTGGCTTGCGCGGTTTTTTGATTACCCTCTTCGACCTGAGGTTGTGTTGCTTGCATGGCCTTAACACTGATCGCCGTTTGAGACTGAACTTCACTGATCAATGATTCAATTTGCGAAGTCGCTTCTCCGGTACGCTTAGCTAATTGACGCACTTCATCAGCCACTACAGCAAATCCTCGACCAGATTCTCCGGCTCGTGCAGCCTCAATCGCGGCATTCAATGCGAGTAGATTGGTTTGTTCTGAAATACCACTGATCACATTTAATATTCCACCAATATCTTTGGTCTTTGCTTCAAGTAACTTGACTTGTTCAACGGTTGAGTTGACCGTAAGAGCAATTTTTTCCATTTGTTTCGCGACCGAGAAGACTAATTCGCGCCCGTGATGAGCATTATCTGTCGTCATGACCGAATTACTTTCGGTTTGTTTAGCAATATCCGCGATTTGATCAATCGTATGACGCATATCTTCTAATCGTGAAAGCGTATCTGCGGTTAAATTTGATTGCTGCTTGGCCGAACTCAAAACTCGACTCGACCCATCAGAGACCTCTGAAACTTGACCAACGATCTTGGTTGAAGCTTGAACAATATTACTGACGATAGCGGTTAAAGTTAATGACATACCCGACAACGAATCGAAAATACTGTCTTTCGCTCGTTGCCCATAGCGGTGGGTTAAATCCCCTTTTGATAAGCGTTTGATCGCCTGCTGGGCTTCATAAGGCTCACCACCCAATGATTGACGAAAACTTCGTTCAATCACCATAGCAACAAGCAGTGAAATAACAATCGCGACCGCAGATAGCAGTAACATTAAGTTTTGAAAACCGCTTGCTTGTTCACGAGCCGCGGGCGTCATCTGCTGATTCAACTCTTCTTGATAGTCAATAAACTGGTTGATGCTATTCAACCATTCAACAAATGCCGGACGAACCTGATCAAGGAGCGCTACATTCGCATTAATGTCTCTTTTCTTATCACTGATGATCGATTGCACCATGGGTAAGGTTTTTTGCTGGATTTGATCAATACTGCGTAAGATAGCCTGCTCTTTCGGCGTAAATATCACACCACTGGCGATCATTTTTTGCATGTTATTTTCAGAGTCTCGATAAAAACGCTCTAAATTTTTTATCTCATTTTCTAATCTATTAAGCTCACTACTATTTCGGGCGATGGCAACATCTCGAATTGCAATAGCG
>NZ_WXWK01000102.1:0-41784 GCF_009904835.1 Vibrio sp. V33_P6A3T137
CTATTGATTTTTACCATTGTCAATAATTAATGGTAGCTTTTTAGGTATGCGAATAATAAATTTAACACCATGATTAATCTCAGATTCAAATTTAAGATCACCGTTTAACTTTTGCTTGACCAAGTTGAAGACTAAATTTAACCCTAGGCCTGAACCACCATAACCTCTTTTACTGGTATAGAAAGGTTCAAATATCTTGTGATGTAAATGGGGAGCTACGCCACAACCATTGTCTTGATATTCAATTAATACACTATCCTCGATTTCTGATAACTGAATCGAGATTTTTGCATTAGGTTGCTGCTCGAAAGCATGATTGACACTATTGAGTACTAAATTAGTGACAATTTGCGTAATCACACCCGGTAAACTGTTCATTTTTATTGGACCGCTAGGGCTGATAATTTCCGGTTCAACTGGGATTTTCTTAGTCTCGGAATGCAAACTGGCCATTAAAGCATCTAAGGTTTGCACAAGTTCAAACTCACAGCGACTTTCAGATACTTGATCTACCGCAGTTTGTTTGAAATCTCGGATCAATTTTGCCGCTCGATTTAAATTGTTTTCGAGCATTTTACCGCTTGAGGTCATTCTTTGCATTAATTCTGAAAATTCAGTGCTGGTCAACGTTTGATTAGAAAACGCTTGATTGAGTGCTATCGCTGTTTCGTTGATGATGGATGCAGCTGTCACAGAGATACCAAGAGGGGTATTCACTTCATGGGCAACACCGGCAACCAAGCCTCCTAATGCTGATAATTTTTCAGCTTCAATCAGTTGTTTTTGTGTAGCTTTCAATTGCGCCATACTCAGTTCGAGATCGTGAGTTCTAATGGCGACTTGTTGTTCAAGACTTTCATTTAACTCATGCAATTGAAGTTGAGTGTTTTTGAGTGAGGAAATATTTAATGCAGTACCACGAAAACCAATGAAAATCTCATCTTTATAACGTGCGATGGCTTGTAACATCAGATATTGCTTTCCAGAAGCTTGTTCTATAGTGACTTCACAGTGATTAAAATTTCGTTGTTGTTCGAGAGCAATCAATAAGTCATTAGTTTTAGAAAAACAGTCAATGTCATTAAAAGTAGGTTTTTTTTCGAGATCGATTCTTAAGGTATTTATCATGCTTTCTGAGCAATAAATTAATTCTCCTTGTTGATTAGTCTCCCATAGCCAATCTGATGAGACTTGTGTGAAATCAGCCAGTCGTTCTTTTTCTTGTTGGATATTTTGATAGAGCTTAGTGATATTAGCCGTAATACGATTCGCTTCGTAACCAAGAAGATCAAGTTCATCATTTTTTTCCATCACCCATTTATGATTATTTAACTGTAAAGGTAAATCGGGGTGCCTTGGATTGTAGCGGCGTAAATACTCAACGATTTGAAATATTCTCTGGTTAATGCTTGAATGGAAAACTATTAATAATATCCCACACACAAAAAGAGTTTTAAATGCGTTAATCGCTAAAGTCGTTAAAAATTGTTGAAAGAGGGCGGTATAAATTTCTTCTGCATTAGACTCAACATAAATCGTACCAATGGTTTCAAAGCTCTGATCGGGTAGATTGAAATAAACCAATGGATAAGTATCGGTGATTGGATAGTTTTCCACTTTTTCTCCGGCGCTCAATACCGTTTGGACCGACTGTATTTCTAAGTATTGAATTTTTGGGAGATTAACCAATAGGTCGAGATGCTGTTGTAATAGCGCTAAATCGTAAGACCATAGTGAGCTAACGAGAAGCTCGGAATGTACATTTTCTACTTCATAATGTTTTTGGTTGATGTCATTGATCTCTTGTCTATAGTCCCAGTAGATTTGTAGCAATGTTGTCGTGAGGGTTAAAATACCACTCAAGATCACCATAATGATAATGATACGTCTGCCTATCCGACTTGAAAAAGGATTGCTTACGGCATCAGTGTATTGTTGTGTCATTACATACCTTCCAAATAGTCAGCGACTTTATAAAGTATAGCTGGTAAATTTAATTAATCTGTGTGAAAGCAAATAGATAAATAGTGAGGTATTTGATGATTTACACCACAACAGAAACCATTCCTGGTCGAGAGATTGTTGACATTCTTGGTGTTGTAATGGGCAATGTCGTTCAGTCTAAGCATGTAGGGCGAGATATTATGGCCAATTTAAAGGGCATTATTGGTGGTGAGTTGCATGGCTATACTGAGCTGCTTACCGAAGCGCGCGGTGTAGCGATTGAGCGGTTATTGATAGAAGCAAAACAACTCAAAGCGGATGCTGTGGTTGGGGTTCGTTTTACCACCAGTGCGATTACGAATGGCTCTTCGGAGGTATTGGCTTTTGGTACGGCGGTCAAACTAAAGTGATCATTTGAGGTTTAAAAGCAACACGGTATGTTTTAGAGCATGCCGTGTTGGGATGATTGGGTTCGTTAGATAGGGAGGCTTTATTCCTACCTTGAATTTAAAAAGCGAGGATTCTCTGTATCGCATCATCGGCTTGATTTAAATAGTGCCCACCAAATTGATTACAATGATTAAGACGATGGTAAAGATTATAAATCTCTTTACGTTGTTGGTACTTATTGTCTAGAGGAAGTAGGCTTTGGTAGCCTTGATAAAATTCATCTTGGAATCCAGTCATTAACTCTGTCATTGCAATATCACATTCACGATCCCCCCAATAACAAGCCGGATCATAACAAATTGGGCCGGTAACGGAATGGGCAACGTTACTAAACCAAAGAGCACCATGTAAAAGAGAAGGTTTAGGCGTGTGAGAGGTCAGTTGTTGTTTAATCACATCGACAAATTCATCAATGTTAACTAAAAATATCCCTTTTTCTTTGAGTAATTGTAGTTGCCAGCCGATACGCTGCTCTGCAAAGAACAGATGCCATTTTTTATTCCAAGGGTTGGGCTGAAGGACTTCACCGAGATAATTATCTTCATCAAAGCCGTACTCTTTTTGTTCTCCCCACTGATGAAGTTTCGCCATTTGTTGACCGAATCGATATTGGTTATTGAGGTCATCTAATGGTTTGGTTGGCAAATAATCTAAGATAATAAAGGAGTGATTTTTGGTCACTCCGACGACAATCGGTTGTGGAACCAAGACGGATTGACTCTCCGCGAGCAGACGCAGGCTATTTGCCTCCGCTTCATAAAGAGGCAAATTGTCACGATGATTAACTTTGACAAAATAGCGTTCGTTGCCATTAGAAATCATGTAACAATCATGAATATCACCAGCATTTAATTTGCTTCTTTCAACAAGATCAAATTGGAACGTTAGGGTTGCTGAGAGCTGTTGCGTGATGGCTTGCCACATAATGCTATTCCCATGCCGATGAAGTTCCCGATAGTCTAGATGAAATAAACCAACATTTCAGACTTCAAATGCACATAATTTCATTTAGTTAGCGTTTGGATGAAGTAAAAAGGAATAAATGTGATTACAGTCAAGTTTCCTAATCATAACCCGCAGCACATTTAACTGTACACCAGCTTTAAGATACAATAATGTCGTATCTCAAAGCTTGCCACGCTGTTGTGGTTGGGCAATCATCAACACCAAAACTCGCCTGCAGTTTCAGATGAGGCAAGAAATAACGCAAAGATTCTCGGTCATTAGACTGTGAAAAAGCGTGTTCATGACTTAATATTACTCAAGGCAACGTTGATTCTGGCAATAAGCGGTAAACGGAGAAGAAAAGTGGTTGTAGAAACCGATGGTTATTTAGCTCTGATCGAACATTTGGCGATGAACATGGATATCTTTACCCGTGATGGTGACATTGGGCAAGAGAGCGTCGAAGATGTCATTACCGATATGATTGCCAGTAACATTATGGCGATTTTCGAGCAAAATCCAGAGCTACACTCAAGTGTTCGTTTCCGCTTGTTAAAAGAAGCGGATTTGGTGGTTGATGATTTAGGCGAAGTCCTGACCAGTGTTTGGTATAAACCTGCGACCAACGAACAAATTTTATTTCTCGATGAGTATGTCGCTTTAGTTAAAAACTTGTTTGATACTGCGGTGAGTAAGTACGATTAACCTCATGGTTTTAAAACGACTTGCATTGAGTATATAAACTAGACCTGAGATCAACTTGCCACTGATAATTAAAGTGGCTTTTCTATTCTTCTTATTTGCCAAAACCTTGCTGCCCAGTAAGGGTTATCTAATCTCGATATGGTTACGCCTTGCGAGGTAGAGGCATGGACAAAGCTTTTATTTCCTAAATACACCCCGACATGGCGAGTGGACGGGGAGGTTTTGAAAAAAACCAAATCACCGTATTGTGCATCTCGGTAGGCGACAGCTTTACCTTGCTGGCTCTGTAACCATGTGGTGCGCGGTAAATGGTGTTGCCAGACATCGCGAAAGGCAACTTGTACGAAAGCTGAGCAATCAATGCCATTTCTGCCGTTTCCCCCTAATCGATAAGGGACACCTCGCCACTGTTGATACACGTTAAATAATGAAGTGTCAGGCCATTGCTCGGCATGTTGCCAATCCGATGTGCTTTGGTTTATTTGCTCTTGTTGTGATGCACATCCGCTGATAAGCAACAGGGCCATCAGTCCAACTATTTTGAATCTCATAGAACTTCTCTTAATCACGACGAAAAGGCTGACTGAGCATTTTATCCAGCCATTGTTCTCTACGTTGCTGAAAAAGGGGTAAGCCAATCGTCATTTTATCGTACCCATGTTCAGGCTGAGCGCGATAAGTCCCAAATAACCGATCCCAAATTGATAAACAAAAGCCAAAATTAGCATGAGTCTCTTTAGGAATAATCGAGTGATGGACGCGATGCATATCTGGTGTTACTAGCCACTTTCGTAACCAATCGTCAACCTTTAACGCCAGCTTAGCATTACTGTGATTAAACATAGCACTTGCGTTAAGGATTATTTCAAACAATAAGACCGCGCTAGGTGGAATCCCGAGTAATAACACCGCACCAATTTTTATCCACATCGATAACAATATTTCAATGGGATGGAAGCGTGCGCCTGTCGTCACATCAATATCTTGATCTGCGTGATGCATGCGATGTAAGCGCCAGAGATAAGGTACGCGATGAAATAAGACATGCTGACCATAAATGATCGCATCTAATAGGAGTAATGACAGCAGAATAACCAACCATGAAGGCAGCCCCAAGTAGTTGAAAACACCTATCTGATGTTCTTGTGCCCACTGGGCTGCAGAAAACGCGACGATAGGCATTAACAGCATAATCAACAAGCCGTTGAGTCCAACTAAGCCAAGGTTATTGACCCAGCGTAGCCATTTATTTTGCGTGAGCATTTTCCGAGGATAGAGTACTTCCCAAATCGCACAGCTGATCAGTACGACACCGAAAATAATCAAACGAACCGTTTCTGGTTGCATGCTTAAGAGGCTCCTTAAGTGATAAACTGGGTGTTCTTATCGTAAAAGACTAGCGGCTCATGGTCGTGAGCGGTAAAATCGCCGCCCCTATTTTATCATTGTGTGCGAGTTATGAGAGTCCACGCTTTTCACCGTTTGTATCAGGAACGCCTGCAGCAATCAACCAAACCTTTCCTTGCCCGTGGTTCAAAAATTTCTCGTTGCTCGTTTTGTCAGGTCGCGAAAAAGCATTGTTTGTGTGATTTTCAACCGAATATAGAGACTCAAGTCGCGGTGATACTTTTAGTCTCTGACAATGAAGTATTTAAACCGAGTAATACTGGGCGTTTGATTGCTGATACGGTGAAAGAAACTTATGTGTATCAATGGCATCGAACTCAGCCAGATCCTCATTTACTATCATTATTATCCGATCCGAAATTTTTTCCTATTGTCGTTTTTCCAGCCCAAACCGAGCAAGATAAACAACGTCAACTGACTACCGTGGCCGAGAATAGAGGAACACGTAAACCTTTATTGATCTTTATTGATGGTAGTTGGCGAGAAGCCAAGCGGATTTTTCGTAAATCTCCCTATTTAGCCACCTTGCCTTTGTTATCGATTGAGCCTGAAAAAGTCTCTAGTTACTTAATGCGTAAAGCCAGTAAGGATCAATATCTTGCCACAGCCGAAGTCGCGAGTTTAGTGCTCTCCCTTTGTGAGGATCAGCAAGCTGCAGAAACATTACAACTGTGGTTTGAAGCATTTAAAGAGAGTTATCTGCTCGGCAAATCTCAAAACCTGATTCACTTCAAAGGCGAAAGGCCTGCTCTGCAGCAGTGGCAAGATTATTCAAGTTCAGTATTGATGAGACTGAATACTGATCATAATAAAGTGAACTGCCTCTAACGTTGTACAATGTGTGTTGGTTTCCTGTGCAAACGAGCAACAGAAAACGATAAACTCGGGGATGAGTCACGGATAAAACCATCGCTATGATGGATAATATCGGCGTTTTTATTTTTGATATTTTAACCCAAGGTTGGGTGTTGAAGGAGAGATAAGCATGTATTACGGCTTTGATGTCGGTGGCACAAAAATTGAGTTTGGTGCTTTTGATGAGAATTTACAACGCGTAGCGACAGAACGTGTCGCAACTCCGACAGAAGACTACGCTTTATTGGTCGATACGCTGGTTGGATTAGTGGCGAAATACGATGCTCAATTTGCGGTTGAAGGTAAAATTGGTCTTGGCTTACCGGGGTCCGAGGAAGCCGATACAGGGAATGTATTGACGGTTAATATTCCCGCGGCAAAAAACAAACCTTTACGAGCAGATTTAGAAGCAAGAATTGGGCGTACGGTCAAAATTGAAAACGATGCCAACTGTTTTGCTCTTTCTGAAGCTTGGGACGAAGAGTTGAAAAATGAACCATCAGTGATGGGATTAATTCTCGGTACGGGGTTTGGTGGCGGTTTAGTTTATGACGGTAAGATATTCTCTGGTCGCAACCATGTAGCAGGTGAAGTAGGCCACATGCGCCTACCGATCGATGCTTGGTTTCATCTAGGAGACAATGCACCACTACTTGGCTGTGGATGTGGTAAAAAAGGCTGTTTAGACAGTTATCTCTCTGGTCGTGGTTTTGAGTTACTTTATCAACACTATTATGGTGAACAGAAAAAAGCGATCGATATTATCCATGCCAATGAAGCCGGTGAAGCCAAAGCAGTTGAGCATGTTGAACGTTTTATGGAACTGCTAGCTATCTGCTTCGCTAATCTTTTCACGGCCAATGATCCGCATGTTGTCGCTTTGGGTGGCGGCCTTTCAAACTTTGAGTTGATTTATCAAGAAATGCCTAAACGTGTACCTAAATACCTTCTACCCATCGCAAAATGTCCAAAAATCATTAAAGCGAAACATGGTGATTCCGGTGGTGTTAGAGGCGCTGCTTTTCTCAACATTAAGTAATTGCTGATTGTTAATCATCCAAATAAAGTGAGCTTGGCATTCGACAAGCCCACTTTATTTATAGAGTCGTTGTTTTTACAAGAGCGCTAATTGGTTTTCTTTGGCTTTTTACCAACGCCATGATTCTCTTTCGCTTGTAACGTGATGATCCCAAAACCGAGCTTCTTAAAATAATTATCACGGTAATTACGTACCGCTTTAGTATCCGATATCGCCTCTAGCTGCAGTTCCATTTTTAAATAGTCTGAGATATCAATCCCTTCGGCTTCCGCAACCGCTTCATGAATATTACGGTGCTTTTGATAAGAAAAGGTTAAGGTTTTTTGCTGCTCTTTATAGGTATAAATGATCGTACGAACCATGTTTTGCTCTTGAACGAAGTGTCATGGGCTAAATTCTGCCTTGAAGTGGGATGATTGTCACGCTTTCACCGATATTAACCTTGTCTATCGCGGGTTCAATTTCAATTAAACAGTTGGCCTCACTCATCGAGCGAAGAATTCCAGAGCCTTGTTGCCCCGTTGTTCGTACGGTTAACTGTCCATTGTCATCAATATGGTAAATGCCTCGGCTAAACTCACTGCGTCCTTGCCGCGAACGTAGCATCTCGCTGGCGATGGCTTTGATTTTTAATGGTTGCCAGTCCGTTTCACCCTGCATTTTACGCAGTGCAGGTTCGACAAATTGCATGAATGAAACCATGACCGCGACAGGATTTCCGGGTAAGCCAAAGAAAGGGCGTGTCGAGATATGACCAAAAGCAAACGGACGACCTGGACGCATATTAATCCGCCAAAAATCGATGTGTCCTAATGTATTTAATGCTGACTTAATAAAGTCCGCGTCACCAACAGAAACGCCGCCAGACGTGATAACAACATCAGCTTGATTGGCGGCTTGCTCAAGAGCGTGTGTTATGAGTACTTGATCATCGTCGAGAATACCAAGATCAATAACATGGCAACCAAGATGAGTCAGTAAGCCAAGCAACGTAAACCGATTGGCATCAAAGATAGTGTCTGGTGTGGCTTGAGTGCCGGGGGCTTGTACTTCATCTCCGGTGGAGAAGACTGCG
Organism: Vibrio sp. V33_P6A3T137; assembly: GCF_009904835.1. Classification (NCBI taxonomy): domain Bacteria; kingdom Pseudomonadati; phylum Pseudomonadota; class Gammaproteobacteria; order Vibrionales; family Vibrionaceae; genus Vibrio; species Vibrio sp. V33_P6A3T137. The sequence goes on from NZ_WXWK01000102.1 coordinate 8,421, forward strand.
ACGGTGAGGCGGCGAAACACCGAGACTTCGGTCATACCCAGTGAGGCTAATAAGCCCATTTCGGACGATTGAACACGCTGTCCTGATGAAAAAACGCGACTGCCTAAAGCGATATCTTCCCCTGCTTGACGCACATGTTGCCCAGCTTGAATCGAGGCGTGAGGAAATGAGATAGAGGATGATTCAACGACCGCTTGTTCACGCATCACCACAGTATCGGCATCATCGGGCATTGCCGCTCCAGTCATGATTTTTACACATTCACCTAACGCCAAAGGGGAGGTATAACGATAGCCCGCCATCACTTCTGCGACCTGTGTATAGTGTTTGCGCTGTAAATCATCACTGCGGATAGCATACCCATCCATCGCGGAATTACGATAAGCAGGGACGTTCACCGGTGAGAAAACTGGCTCAGCAAGGACTCTTCCATAAGACTTACTGACCGCAATGGTTTCAACGTCACTTAAAGATGAGACGGCAGCAAGAATTTTTTCGAGCCCTTGTTCTACCGAGAGAGAGGCGGGCGATAAGGTATCGCAATTTACTACCGAAGGTTTTGTAAGCTTTGGTTGACTGTCTGGTTGATAATGGGCGACATAGCGCAAAATAAACTGACTTATCGCTTCAATATCATTGATGTTCATTTGCGGTAACAACGTATCGACGGTTTCATCGGCGGCAATGGCAATAATATTGTGATCATTTGGATAGAGCCAAGGTTTAGCCAGTGCTGCTCGATGGAGTTCAATTTTGGAAAAAGCAACGTTTTTGCATCCCTCAACCAGAATCAAGTCGAGTTGTTGTGAGTCAAAACGCTGCAAAAGGTCATCAAATGTTGCCTCAGTATCGACCGTTTCGGTCATCAATGCGTAACGTTTTCGCGAAGCAACGAGCATTTGTGATGCACCAGCCTTACGCAGGCGATAGCTATCTTTACCGGGCACATCGACATCAAAATCGTGATGAGCGTGTTTTAAGACTCCGATACGCAGTCCTTGGTGAGTAAGGTGGGGGAGCAGGGTTTCCAGTAATGTTGTTTTTCCCGTTCCCGAGTAAGCAGCGAATCCCAGTATCGGCAGAGAAGGACGTGACGTTGTCATGTATTTAACGCTCCAAATTGAGTCAGTTCTTGTGGCGTATTTAAATTAAAAAAGCAGGCAGGCGAGTCACTAAAGTCAACCTGTTGGGTATGGCATTCATCGTAGAGTAAAATGATTTTGCGATCGCCGCGGGCTAAAAAGGCATCGAGTTTAGGCAATACTCGTCGATGAAATAGAGTAAAGACAGGTTGTTGATGCTGGCCATCAAAGGCGACTAAAATCTCACTTTGTTGATTGACGGCAGCGCAGAACCTCTCGACCAGATCATCGTTAATCAATGGGCTGTCGCAAGGCACAAAGCCTACCCACTCGGTTGGAGAATGAGTTAATCCAGCATGAATCCCGCCCAGTGGGCCAGGAAAGTCTTTAACGATATCACTGATCACCGGTGCATACTGTTGATACTGCGTTTGATTTCTATTGGCATTGATAAAAATTTGCGTGGTCTGTGGGCGTAGTCTTGCAATTACATGGCCAATCAATGGTTGCCCATTAAGGGTAATTAATCCTTTATCTTCCCCTCCCATACGGCGAGCCTGACCGCCGGCTAAAATGACCCAGCTAGTGTGAGATGGAGGTAACATAACAATTCTCTTTGGTAATCGGTGAAATAACGTGTAGCCGTGGTGATTCAAACAGCTGATGTTCTTTTATCCACCATTGTTTATGACACAATTCGGTTAATGGATTATTTTGATGGCTGGTGATCACCAAGCTGCAGCCACGATTCAGTAAATCGTTGGCCATTATAACCAATCTGGCGATAGATTCTTCATCCAGTGAGGCGCTAGGCTCATCCATTAATAAAATCGCAGGATTTAAAATCCATGCTCTGGCCATTGCCACACGTTGCTTCTCTCCGCCAGAAAGTACAGACACGTGTTCGTTCGCTAAGCTTTCTAGCCCGACCATGCGTAAGGCCGTGATCACTTGGCAACGTTTTTCTTGGCTTGATAAAGCACAAAAACGAAGCCCATAAGCAATATTACGATAGACGGTATCATCAAATAAATAAGGCGTTTGATGAAGATAAATGATGTGTTGATCAGCACGGCGACCTAATAGGCGTTGCCACCAAGAACGATGATGAGAGACCGAACCGGTGGTTGGTTTCAGTAAACCTGCGAGGATCTTTAATAGCGTGGTTTTGCCAACGCCATTATCACCTTTAAGATAAACCGCTTCATGAGGACCTAATGTTAAAGCTGGAATATGAAATAAGCCTCGTTCTTTAAAACGCATGGATAACTGATGAGCAGTGAGTAATATCGGCATGTGACCTCTTTTATTATGCGCGTAGATAGCCTTTACCTCGCATGCTAGAGAGCAAAAAATTCAGAAGGAGCGCTAAACTGAGTAATACCATTCCGAGTGCCACTCCTTGTGCAAACGCGCCTTTTTGACTTTCCATCGCAATCGCGGTCGGAATATTACGCGTTAACCCCATAATATTCCCGCCGACCATCATCGAGCAGCCTACTTCGGTGACAATACGCGAAAAACTAGCGATCACGGCGGCACAAAGTGGAAAGCGAGTTTCCCACATCATGGTCAGAGCTATCCGTGGTAGTGATGCTCCTAGGGTCATCGCGGTTTCGACTGAACGCCGATCACTCGATTGTAACGCGCCGTGCATCATGGACACTAAAATCGGCAGGCAGATCAGCATTTGTCCTAAAATCATCGCTTTTTGGGTAAACAGTAGTTGCCAATCACCTAGAGGTCCTGCTCGAGACAGTAACATATACAGCAGTAAACCAATCACCACGGTGGGGACGGCTTGTAAGGTATTAATCAGCGAAAGCAGTAACCATTTGCCCGGAAAGTGACTGTAGGCTAAGACAAAAGCCAGTAATAATGCAGGCAGCAAAACTAACCCAACGGCCGCTAAAGAAACACTAAAAGAGACCGCGACAATGTGCCAAAGATCAGCATCAAAACTTAGCAAGAGTGATAATGCATCGAGTGTCGTTTGCCAAAGACTCATTGCGGCTTACTCATTGGCATTGGCGACAAATAGCGCTTGGCCATGGACACGAAATTGATTGATTAGTTGCTGACCTTTAGGATTGACTAACCAATCACTGAGTATTTTGGCACCTTGATAATGGGTGTTTGGATAGCGTTCTGGGTTCACTAAAATCACTTGATACGGATTAAACAGCAAGGGATCGACTTGATATAGGATCACAAGGTCAAGTCTATTTTGATAAGCTAGCCACGTTCCTCGATCGGTTAGGGTATAAGCTTGCATTTCCGATGCCATGGTCAGGGTGGGTCCCATACCTTGACCCACTGAGCGATAGTGAGAAAAAATCGGCGTTATTTGATTTTCTTGCCAAATCACCAGTTCTTTTTTATGAGTCCCTGATTCATCTCCGCGAGAAATAAACAAATGGTTATGCTCGGCAATTGCGCTAAAAGCCTGTTGGATATTGTCTTGTTCGCTAGCTTTTGCAGGGTCATTTTTAGGACCGACTAAAACAAAATCGTTATACATAAATTTACGCGGCAAAATACCATAACCCTTCTCGATAAATTGCGCTTCAGCTTTTGGATCATGAGTCATCACGAGATCCACATCTCCATTTTCACCCAGTTTTAATGCTTTTCCCGTGCCTGTTGCTAAAACATCGACTGTATAGCCTGAGTCTTTTTTAAATTCATCCAGTAAATAGTCCAAGAGACCGGAGTGATAAGTACTGGTAGTGGTGGCTAAACGAATGCGTAGTGAAGGATCGGCGAAAGTGAAGTGGCTATTGCTTAACAATAACAAGCAAGTAAGCAAGCGCAGTAAAGTCTGGTTCATATTTCTATCAATGTTTGGTGGCTGTGATGGTAGATAAGCAAAGTCGGTGCCAATATTGAGTATTGAAATTGTGCATTAAACATCAATAATTTCAGATATTTGCTATTCCTTTGACTAAGACCCCGTGACAATCTGTGTAAGCTAAGACAAAATGTCTCAACTTATCCTGATAAACGATAAGGTTTTTTGTCTCTCCATTTACAACGCACTAAAGGGAAATTATGGCTTATTTAAGCGATCACAAATCTGTGCAACACTATCACGCTTTTTCGGTCTTGGTGGTGGATGATGAAACGGGCATGCAGTCTATTTTACAAAAAGCATTACGTAAGTGGTTTTCGAAAGTAGATTGTGCTGGATGCATTGATGAAGCAGAAGTACTACGCGCAACGACCCATTATGATTTGATTATTTTGGACATTAATTTACCCGGCCGCTCGGGGATTGAATGGGAAGCGATCTTCGCTGAACAAGATCAGCGACCCGATGTGATCTTCATGACGGGTTACGCCGACTTAGAGACAGCCATCAGTGCATTGCAGTTAGGCGCTGCGGATTTTATTCTCAAACCGTTTAACCTTGAACAGATGCTCAAAGCCGTTGAACGCTGCATGGATAAGCGGTTACATCAACGCATGCAATATGCGTTACAACGTGACGTTCAACGTCATTGTGTTAGCCAAATTTTGGGGCAATCGCTACAGACCGAGCAACTCAAACAATTGATTATGCAATTTGCTCCTTCTCGTGCCTCTGTGTTGATTGAAGGTGAATCTGGTACCGGCAAAGAGTTGGTGGCGCGCGGTATTCATGAAGCCAGTGAAAGGCAGGGGCCATTTGTGCCTGTTAATTGTGGCGCCATTGCTCCAGAGCTTTTAGAGAGTGAGTTGTTTGGACATACACAGGGCGCTTTTACTGGCGCTAAGAAAAATCGTGAAGGCCTTTTTCGGGTTGCTCATGGTGGAACTCTGTTTTTAGATGAAATCGGTGAGATGCCACTGAGTATGCAATCATCTTTACTGCGAGTGTTAGAGCAGCGAGCGATCCGTCCGGTTGGCTCAGAAAAAGAGCTGCCAGTTGATGTGCGAGTTGTGGCAGCGACGAATAGAAATCTGTTTCAGGAGGTAGAAGAAGGCCGCTTTCGAGCCGATCTCTATTATCGATTAAATGTACTCAAAATTGAGGTCTTGCCGCTACGAGCGCGCAAAGCCGATTTGCATGAGCTGGTGCCTTTTTTTACTCAAACCTTGTGTGCAGAGCTGTCGCTGCCGACGCCTAAATGGGCTCATGAAGATATTAATGCACTGTTTGATTACGACTGGCCGGGGAATATTCGCGAATTAAAAAACCTCATTGAACGATGTTTGTTAATTGGTCAGCCGTTAGCGCATTACTGGCAGCCATTACCACGTGATGGTCAAAACAGTGACAATAAAGTGACGATGTCACCAAAGCCATCGGCGAGGGTTGAACCAAATCGAATCGAGTCTTATGGGTATCCTGCACATTGGAGTTTAAGACAAGTAGAGAAAGCCCATATAGAACAAATCGTTGCCTTTCATCAAGGTAATAAATCGGCGGCGGCTCGGGATTTAGGCGTTGCTCGCAAAACATTAGAGCGAAAATTCAAAGAGTGGGAAAGTGATGAGCAAATCAAGGTGCGTTAAGCCCTCATGGTGGCGAACGTGGCATCATCGTTTCCGAAGTATGGTCCGCTACCGACTGTTGATTCTGACTTCCGTACCGATTGCCGTCACATTAATGGCCTTGATCGGCATCAGTTTTTATTGGTCTTTGCATTATACATGGCAAAGTGCCTTGGTCGATGTGTCAGAACGGTTGGGGGTTGCTCAAAACAGCGTGACGCTATTGCAACAAAAACAGGCCAGTTATGTTCATGCCTTCGCCGATTCCTATGATTTTCAACATGGGCTTCGAGAGGGGTATTACTACCAGCCAGAGTTTATGGATTGGGTTCAACAACAAAAAAAACGTTACGAATTAGACTTCCTCCATTTTCAATTGGTTAACACGCTAGAACAGCAGTTTCGTTATTTGGATCTGACGCGAAAAGAGTCTTTTTTTGATGTGCTGAGTGCGGCTGAATTACAGCAATTGGATCCCGATTTGGCGATTCGCGCACAGACCCCGATGTTAAATGATCGATCGGTAGAATCGCGTGGATTAGTCAGTCGAACCGTCGTTCCGATCTTGATTGATCACAAGGTGATCGGTTTTTTAGAAGGTGGATTGCTACTGAATAATAGCACGTTACTCGTTGACCAAATTCGAGACTTAATCTATCCCGTACAAGCCAATCGATTAAGTCCAGCAGGCACGTTAACGTTATTTTTAGATGATTTACGGGCCAGCACCAATGTACCGCTTCATAGTGGTATTCAAGCTGGACGAGCGATTGGTACGCGAGTCTCTCAACCGGTAGCGGATAAGGTATTAAGACAAGGTGAACAATGGGTAGATAAGGCGTATGTCTATGATGCGTGGTATGTCAGTGCTTATCAGCCACTTCGCGATCAATATGATCAAGTCATTGGTATGCTTTATACTGGCTATCTACTGTGGCCATTGGTTAAAACCTACCTAACGAATATTATTGAAATGGGTAGCATGACCTTGATTTTACTTATCGTTTCCGGGCTCTTTGTCTATCGAGGTTCTCGTGATCTGTTTCGTCCAATTGAACGCATTCACCATGTTGTCAAACGGGTACAAGTCGATAAAAATCAACGCATTGGCTCATTAGGGTTGGATGAAAAACATGAGCTCGCTCAGTTGGCCAAGCAATTTGATCATATGCTGGATTTACTGCAACAACACAACCAACAAATTCAGCATGCCGCCGATCAGTTAGAAGCAAAGGTTCAATCGCGCACCGCCAGTTTGCATGAAAAGACGCAGCAATTAGAACACCATATTCAATTACTGAATCAAACTCGTAATAAATTGATTGCCCATGAAAAACTGGCCGCGCTTGGTGAGCTGACCGCGGGTATCGCCCATGAAATTAATAATCCTACCGCCGTGATTCTTGGCAATACTGAGCTTATCCGCTTTGAACTTGCTGACCAAGCCGCACGGGTGGCTGAGGAAATTGAGGCGATTTTGCTGCAAGTCGATCGGATCCGTAATATTACTCGCAGTTTGTTGCAGTACAGTCGTCATGGTGGTGTGCAAGATAAAATTACCTGGCAGCGTGTTAATCCGATTATTGAAGAGAGCATTACGCTGGTCAAAGCGGGCAGTAAGAAGCATGAAGTTGAGTTTATTACGCAGTTGCAAGCGCGCTGCTCTGTTGAAGTGAATCATCATCATTTGTTGCAAATTTTAGTCAATTTACAGATCAATGCCATTCACGCTATGCAAGGCAAAGGTCAACTGATCATTCGTAGTGAAGATTGGCAACAAGACGGAAAAGTACTCGGCGCGCTCATTCATGTTCAAGACCATGGTTGTGGAATTAAGCCTGAGCAATTAAGCAAAATATTTGCCCCTTTTTATACGACCAAGAGGCAAGGAACTGGGTTAGGTTTATCGGTATCACAGAGTTTACTCAGTCAAGTTGGCGGTGAAATTCGAGTTCACTCTGTTGAGGGGCAAGGTAGCACTTTTAGTATTTATTTGTTGGCGAAGGCGGAGAGCCCGCTATTGATCACGACGACGCGTTCATCTTCTGAATAATCTTTTTCTCTGAATGAGTGATGGCACTCATTCAGAGAGGAACATCAATCTCTTCGCGTAAGATTAGCTTTTGACATCAAAATCAATTTTTTCTGCGCCACTGTAGATTTCAAAACGCAGACCCTTTGCTCTCGCAATGGTGGTAATACCAAACTGATTGGCCAAATCTAAGCCCATTTGAGTGACCCCAGAGCGAGAAAGTAGGACGGGAATACCCATTTGCGCAACCTTAATCACCATTTCAGAGGTTAACCGTCCCGTCGTATAAAACAGTTTGTCATCACCTGAATCTCCTTGCAGCCAGAGTTCGCCAGCTAATGTATCGACAGCGTTATGCCGACCCACATCTTCGACAAAAGAGTGCACATGGTTATTTTGGCAAATCGCACAACCGTGAACAGCACCGGCTTTTTTATAGGTTTGATTATGATGAGTCAGCGCCTCTAACGTTGCGTAGATCTGTGACTGTTTCAAGCGTGTCTGTGGGACTTGATAGCCTTCTAATTGTTGCATCACATTGCCATACATCGTGCCCTGACCACATCCAGAGGTAACAGTTTTTTTCTTAAGCGCCGGTTGAACGCGGTCAGTATTCTCTTTAGTCACCACGGCGGCTGAATGCGTTTGCCAATCAATGATCACTGATTGAAGTTGTTCTCGCTCAGCAATAAAACCTTGGTTTTTCAAATAACCGAGCACTAACGCTTCAGGGCGAGAGCCTAGAGTCATTAGCGTCACCACTTCTTGCCAATTTAACAGTACGGTTAAGGGGCGTTCACAGGCGATGGATTTGGTTAATGGCTCACCATACTGATCATACACCGTTACTTCTATGGTTTGTTTTGGGTTTTCAGTAGCTTGAATAAGAGAGAATGCTGACACAAATTGTTCCTATACCGATGCTAAAAGTGCGTTAATCGCCAATCGTGATCGATGCCTACGAGTTAGGCAGAGATATAAAGAGAGCAGCAAATATCATTCCATATTCTCTTTTTCGTTGTATGTTATGTCGATTAATCGGATGGCGTAATAATTGCTTAAATGAGCAGATGTTGTTGATGGTATTGACTCAAGCAAGGATTTACTCTTCATGGCTTTCCCCATTTCACATTTAGTACCGTTGATCAAAAACGAATTTCAATGGTCCATTGGTTGTCTACTTCATTTACGCTCGTTTAATGTTGGACGTTGGGTAACGAGCCAATGGCAATTAAGCGGTTTTGAATTAATGCCTCAGGCTGACTTCAAAGCACGAGCTATATTGGAGCTCTTTCGCGATGAGCGAAGTGATTATCGATTTAACCTCAGTTCGCGAGAGCCTAAGTTATTCGTGATCGTGGAAAATAGTACCGATGATGATCACCCCAAACTGGTGTACATTACCGCCTCGCAAGGTGTGGCGGCTCGTTATATGGATAGCGACTACGTGGTGCTTTCTGAACCCATGCCTTTAGCGGTACAAGCGTGGATTGAAGCTTTCATTGGTCGAGAAGGTGAATTGCTCGACTACCGTTCTAAAAAGCGTAAAGGTGCCGGGAGGTCATGTGGCAACTGATTCTTTCTTTAATCGATGGTCAAAGCGTAAATTACATCAAGCAACGATATCAGAAGACGTATCTATTGATAAGTTGGGTAGTGACGATAAAACATTACCGAGTGCTCTACAACCTGAGAGTCTTTCTGAACCGCCTACGACCTTAACTCGCGATCAGACAACGTGTCCGACAGGCTTAGTGGCAGATGAGAGCATTGCTACCGAGAATGCGCTTTCCACACTATTGGTTTCGGCCTCTGCTGAGTTGAAAAAAAAGGCGTTACGGCAGCTTTTTTTCAATGGTGAGTTCAATCAAGTTGATGGTCTAGATGATTATGATGGTGATTATCATGCGTTAAAACCCTTGGCGAGTGAACTAGCACAAAGTGTCCGTGAATGGCTTATTGATGTCGACCCATCGAATGTAGACCTGATACCTGATCACCAAGATAACCATAACCACTTCGCTCATCAGTCAGTTATGCCACGTGATCCGATGGATGAAGGCGAACCAACATTGTTGGATAAAAAGTAGGGACATTTTGTCTCACTACTCAGTTTCATAATGAGACAAAATGTCTTACTGAATAACTTGTGATGAAGGGGGTATTTAAATTACTAACAAATCAATGAGATAGGTGACATTTCAAGTTGGAACGTTATTTGCTAAATCCATGTAATAAATAAGGGTAGGACAATGAGCCTGCTTTTAGCATGGAATTGAGCAATGTTAAACGACTATCTACAACAAGCCAGTAGCACTTCTGGTCAAGCGCGTTGGTTTGCCCTGCAACATACTGTTGAACTGCAGAATTTGATCCCACCAACGGTTAGCTATCAAAGTGGTGGGCATACGTTGTTGATCGGTCCCACCAGTTTGATTGAACGAGCGACCCAACAACTGCCTTCGATGAGCTCTTTGACGCTCTTATCGATTGACGGCCATCAGGGGCATTCAAGGACACTTTACTTTGCCGATTCGGTACAAATCAGTGGTTATCTTGGGGCATTCGATATTCAGGTGCTCAATCATGGTCAAACAATCAATTTAGCCCAAGCGGCAATCGGACAAGCATGTTTTGATATTGTGTTGGATCTCTCACTCAACGGGATTATGAGTGAAGAGGTGCCTGTTCCTGGATACTTTCCAGTAGGGAGAGGCGAAAATAAACTCGTTGAAGCGTTAGAAACCATTCCTACATTAATCGGGACTTTTGATAAACCGAAATATTTTCGTCTCAATACCGATTTGTGTGCGCACAGTTCACGAGGTGTGAAAGGTTGTGAGCGGTGTGTTGATGCTTGTCCGGCGGGGGCGCTTTCTAGTGAAGGGTCTGCACAAACAGGCCACCGAATCGAAATCAACCCTTATCTTTGCCAAGGTATTGGAACGTGCGCGACCGCTTGCCCAACGGAAGCGATCCACTACGCTTTACCTAACCCTACCGATACACAAAAGTTTGTTGAGCGACTACTTAATCATTATTTCCAGGCCCAAGGCGAAACACCGATCATTCTTTTTTGCAGTGATCGCCACGAAACTCATCATCTTATGGCGCTTAAAGCCTTACCCGATAATGTCATTCCAGTGATGTTAGAAGAGCTTCCTTCTGTCGGTATGGATACTTGGTTTGCCGCGCTGGTTAATGGCGCGACTCAGGTACTGTTTGCAGCTAGCCAGCATATGCCTGCGACCGTATTGCGTATTCTTCATCAAGAAGTGTCGTTAGCACAAACGTTACTAACCTCGTTAGGCTTAGACAAGCAGCGGATTGATATTTTGTATTTGGAATCGCTAGGCGAAGGGCTTCCAGTTCTGTGTGAAGACGATTTGACACTTCGATTGGGTGAGCTCTCTGGTAATAAACGCCAACGCTTGTATCAGGCATTAGATGCACTTGCCACTCAATATCAACCAAATTTGATGATTCAAGCGCTGAATAGCTCGGCTCCTTTTGGCTCAATTGAGTGCGCCAGTCAAGATTGTACCTTGTGCATGAGCTGTGTCGCGGTCTGTCCTACACGAGCTTTGCATCATAGCGGTGATATCCCAGCTTTACATTTTATTGAACAAGACTGTGTGCAGTGCGGTTTATGTGTCACTGCATGCCCTGAAAAAGCCTTGACGGCGCTACCAAGAATTAATTGGGACCATGATGAGCGACAAGCGGCGCAGGTGTTACACCAAGAAGAGCCCGCCCGCTGTTTACGTTGCCAAAAAGCATTTGCGCCTCAATCAATGATCACCATGCTGCAAAATAAGTTACGTGGTCACTCTCATTTTTCAGATCCCATTTCTCTCAATCGAATCGCCATGTGCGAAGACTGTCGAGTGATTGATATTTTTGAAGCGATGGCTGAAAACCCAGAGCAGCAACTTCACTATTAAGGCGATGTTTATGCAAGTTACCGACACTATACGTACCGAGATTTATCTGATGTTGGCCTCCCTGTTTCGCGCTCCTCCTCGTCAGTCACAATTGCAGTTTTTAGCTGACTTAGAGATTGAAGATAACTCAAGCGTGATGAGTCAGTGTTGGTTAGCCTTAAGGCATGCTGCACAACATACTGATATTCATAGCCTTGAAGAGGAATATCAATGGCTATTTATTGGTATCGGAAGAGGTGAAGTGGTGCCCTTTGCTTCATGGCACCTGACGGGATCATTGATGGAAAAACCTCTAGCGGATCTTCGCCAGCATATGGCGCAGCTTGGTTTGCAGCGTTCAGACTCGGTGAAAGAGCCAGAGGATCATATTGCCGCCTTATGTGAAAGTATGGCGTGGTTGATCAGTGATATGCCTGAGCAGCAAGGTGAATTTTTTCATCGTCATATCAGCTCTTGGTTTAATCACTTAGCGCAACAAATTGAGCAAGCCGAACATGCGAATTTTTATCGAGCGGTGTCTCAAGTATTTAAGGCTTTTTTAAGCTTAGAGAGTATTCAGATGACACCAGCTAGCATTGCTAGTCAATGTAATACCCATGTTATGCATGTAAAAAATACCATTGAGCAGAATGTCAGCGAATTATAACCAGCGTCCTACAACGGCAGTGGAATCATCACTGCGGTTATATGGAAAAAGGAAGAAAGCGATGAAAAAACAATCAGATATTAATCAGAGTCGGCGCACGATATTAAAAAGCATAGCTGGTGCCGCCGTTGTCGGAGGTGTGGTGGCTTCGACGAGTCCGTCGGCGTTAGCGGTAGAGACAGTGGAAGAGGCGACGCCACAGCCATTGCAAAAAGGGTATCACGAAACTCAACATATTCGCGATTACTACGCCAGTTTATAGGAGCTGATAATGAAACTGACCAAACGTTCAGAGCAGGTCGAACAGCCTAATGCACTAGGGCTCAGTCGTCGAGCTTTTATTCGCAACAGTTCATTAGCCGCAGGTGGTGCGCTTGTTGGTTCTGCTTTATTTGCTCCTGGAATGATTAAAAAAGCTCAAGCAACCTCGCGACCTAATCAGGTCAAAACGGAAATAAAGCGTACCATTTGCTCACACTGTTCCGTTGGTTGCGGTATTTATGCTGAAGTTCAAAACGGGGTTTGGACAGGCCAAGAGCCAGCTTTTGATCACCCTTTTAACGCGGGTGGGCACTGTGCAAAAGGCGCGGCCTTACGCGAGCATGGTCATGGTGAGCGACGTTTGAAATATCCGATGAAGCTTGAGGGCGGAAAATGGAAAAAACTCTCATGGAAACAGGCAATCGATGAAATCGGCGATGAAGTTCTAAAGATTCGTCAACAGTCGGGGCCAGATTCAGTCTACTGGCTTGGCAGTGCTAAGCACAGCAATGAACAAGCGTATCTCTTTCGTAAAATGGCCTCATTATGGGGAACCAATAACGTTGACCACCAAGCGCGAATTTGTCATTCCACGACCGTAGCAGGCGTTGCCAATACTTGGGGTTACGGTGCGATGACCAACTCCTTTAATGATATGCATAACTGTAAGTCGATGTTGTTCATTGGCTCGAATCCTGCGGAAGCGCATCCGGTCGCGATGCAACATATCTTGATCGCCAAAGAGAAGAATAATTGCAAAATTGTGGTTGCCGATCCTCGTCGTACGCGCACCGCAGCCAAAGCGGATCACTATGTGTCATTGCGTCCCGGAACGGATGTCGCCTTTATTTGGGGCGTGCTCTGGCACGTATTTAAAAATCAGTGGGAAGATAAAGAATTCATTCGCCAACGTGTGTTTGGCATGGATGAAATTCGTCAAGAAGTGGCGAAATGGACACCTCAAGAAGTGGAGCGGGTCACCGGAGTGAGTGAGTCGGATGTTTATCAAACCGCGAAGCTACTCTCTGAACATCGCCCTGGCTGTATTATTTGGTGTATGGGCGGCACTCAGCACACAACAGGAAATAACAATACTCGTGCTTACTGTGTGCTTGAATTGGCTTTGGGGAATTTGGGTAAACCGGGTTCCGGGGCGAACATTTTTCGTGGTCATGATAACGTTCAAGGAGCAACGGATTTAGGGGTACTTGCTGATTCGTTGCCTGGTTACTATGGGGTCGCAGAAGGGGCATGGCGTCATTGGGCCAAGGTATGGGATGTTGATTTTGATTGGATAGCGAATCGCTTTGATCAAGGGACTTACGGTGGCACTAAGCCAATGAATAGTTTCGGAATTCCTGTATCTCGTTGGATTGATGGCGTACTGGAGAATAAAGACAATATTCAACAACGAGAAAATATTCGCGCTATGTTCTATTGGGGTCATGCGGTTAACTCGCAAACTCGTGGCGTAGAAATGAAAAAAGCGATGCAAAAGCTCGACATGATGGTGATTGTCGATCCTTATCCAACCGTTGCTGCAGTCATGAATGAGCGCAGCGATGGCGTGTATTTGCTTCCGGCCACGACCCAATTTGAAACTTACGGCAGTGTGACCGCGTCGAATCGCTCTTTGCAATGGCGTGATCAAGTCATTGAACCGTTGTTTGATTCCAAACCTGATCATGAAATCATGTACTTACTGAGTAAAAAACTCGGCTTTGCCGAGCAACTTTGTAAACACATTCGAGTTGAGAATGATCAACCACTTATTGAAGACATTACCCGTGAATTCAATAAAGGGATGTGGACCATCGGCTATACCGGACAAAGCCCTGAACGTTTAAAAGCGCATCAACAGCATTGGCATACTTTCCATAAAACCACTTTAGAAGCAGAAGGTGGGCCAATTCATGGTGAGACTTATGGTCTACCTTGGCCTTGCTGGGGGACTCCAGAGATGAAGCATCCCGGAACGCATATTTTGTATGATACTTCTAAACCGGTTGCTCTGGGCGGAGGGACGTTCCGAGCTCGCTACGGCGTTGAGTTTGAAGGTCAATCACTACTCGCAGAAGATAGCTTTTCAAAAGGCAGTGAGATTGAAGATGGTTATCCGGAGTTTACCGATAAATTACTCAAACATTTAGGATGGTGGGACGATCTGACCGAGGCCGAAAAAGTCGCAGCAGAAGGACAAAACTGGAAAACCGATCTTTCTGGTGGTATTCAACGAGTGGCAATTCAGCATGGCTGTATTCCGTTTGGCAATGCGAAAGCTCGTGCCATTGTGTGGACATTTCCGGATCGAGTGCCACTACATCGTGAGCCACTGTACACGCCAAGACGCGATCTCATCGCTGATTATCCTACTTGGGAAGATAAAGACGCGATTTTTAGAATGCCGACGCTCTATAAATCGATTCAAGATATCGATAAATCTCAAGAATATCCGATCATTCTGACTTCTGGGCGCTTAGTCGAGTACGAAGGTGGTGGCGAAGAAACCCGTTCAAACCCTTGGTTAGCCGAACTGCAGCAAGAGATGTTTGTTGAGGTGAACCCTAAGGATGCCAATGATCTTGGTTTCAGAGACGGTGACATGGTTTGGGTTGAAGGGGCAGAAAAAGGGCGTATTCATGTTAAAGCCATGGTGACACGTCGCGTTAAACCCGGTATGGCGTTCATTCCTTTTCATTTTGGCGGCAAATTTCAAGGTGAAGATCTTCGTCATAAATACCCACAAGGTACCGATCCTTATGTGATTGGTGAGTCAGCGAATATCGCGACCACTTATGGGTACGATCCTGTTACTCAAATGCAGGAAACTAAAGTCACCTTGTGTAACATCCGTAAAGCGTAAGGAGTAAACCAATGGCTAAAATGAAATTCCTTTGTGATACCAAACGCTGCATCGAATGCAACGGCTGTGTCACGGCCTGTAAAAATGAAAATGACGATGCTCTGCAATGGGGAATCCAACGTCGTCGAGTGGTCACACTCAATGATGGCGAACCGGGAGAGAACTCGATCTCGGTAGCTTGCATGCACTGTACAGATGCGCCTTGTATGGCGGTCTGTCCGGCGGACTGTTTTGTCAAAACGGAAGATGGCATCGTGCTGCACAATAAAGATCTTTGCATTGGTTGTGGTTACTGCTTATTTGCTTGCCCGTTTGGTGCTCCGCAGTTTCCTAAGCAGTCTGCCTTTGCTGAGCGTGGGAAAATGGATAAATGTACGTTCTGTGCTGGTGGACCTGAAACAGAACCGGGTTCCCCCGAAGAACGTCGTAAATATGGTGCTAACCGGATTGCTGAAGGCAAATTACCGATGTGTGCTTCCTTATGTTCGACTAAAGCACTACTGGCTGGTGATGCCGCGGTGGTTTCAGATATTTTCCGTCAGCGCGTGGTAGAGCGCGGAGCTAAAAATGCTGGGTGGACCAATGGCGAAGATCTCGCTTTCGATGCCACAAGGAGTTAAGTAGCGATGCAATATCAGATAAAGCGTGCGTTTCAGCAGGTCTTGGTGCTATTGATCTTAACTCTTAGTTGTTTATCTCTCCCATTATTAGCCAATGAGGGCGAGTCCACTAATCACAATGTGGCGCAAAAAGAGATCTCTCAATTAGCGGGTGCCGACTTTTGGCGTCAAGTGAGGCAAGGTCAAGAAGGCTATACCACATCACGTTCTCCTGAGCATGGCGTGTTAATCAGTACACCGGGTGAAATGTGGTTTGTCTTAAAAGAGAAATGGATGTCTCCTACTGGGGCAGTGGCGATTTTTGGTAGTATTGTGATGGTTGTGATGGCCTATTGGTTGATGGGGCCGATCATGCTTAGCCAGCCAAGAACGGGGCGAAAATTAAAACGTTGGTCGCGTTTGGATCGAGCGTTGCACTGGAGTATGGCGTTTACTTTTCTTACCTTGGCGTTCAGTGGTTTAATGTTGGTTTATGGTAAACACTTTCTTAAACCTTACATTCCTACCGATTGGTGGGGAATGGTCATTTATTCCGCTAAGCAATACCACAATTACGTTGGCCCCTTATTCTTTGTGTTGCTGATTTTTATGTTGCTGAAATGGTGGCGAAAATCCTTATTCAACAAGGTTGATTTCCAATGGTTTTTAAAATTGGGAGGAATGGCGGGCAAGCACAAAGGAACCCATCCTTCGGCTGGCTTTTCCAATGGTGGTGAAAAAGCGATCTATTGGCTTTTGATCGTATTTGGTAGCTTTGCTGCGATCAGTGGACTTATTTTAGACTTTCCGATTTTTGGGCAAACACGCCGCGATATGGAACTCTCGAATTTGATCCACATGTTCTCTGCTTTAATCCTTATTTGTGGCTTTATTTTCCATATTTATATCGGTTTATTTGGTATGGAAGGAGCATTAGAAGGGATGGTGACAGGTAAAGTCGATGAGACCTGGGCCAAAGAACATCATGATTTATGGTATGAAGAAGTCAAAGCGCGAGGCGAAATTGAAGCGGCTGACCATCAAGTTCCAAAGATACAGGAGAGTCATGATGATCCCCGCCAGTAAAAATAAATCCGTTTGGTTTGTGTATATCGCCAGTTTGCTGACCCCATTTACTGGGTTACTTTCTGGGGTGATTGGCATTATCTATGCTGGCTATCGGTTGGATAAAAACCAAGATGGCGAGGTGGCGAATTCCCATTATTACGGATTAATTCGTACTTTTTTCTTATTCTTAACCTTTTTTGTGGTGTTAATTGTCACCGTTGCTACGGCAAATGGCGTTCTGATGGGAGTCAATCGTTATTGGTTTAGTAATACTTGGTTAAGTACGATTGGCTACGCTATCCCTTATCTTGGCGCGTTCATTGCGTTAGGTGCCATTACCTTATGGTTTTGGCGTATGGTGCAAGGTATGAAGCAGCTACGAGCCGATATTGCTCATCGCCCAACGAAAGGCCCGAATCTTTAAGCATCACACCCAGCGAGTCTGGGTGTTTTTTTCGACTATTGTCTAAGCCTTGAAATTAGGGACGCTCGTTTATCAATGCTAAACTGGTGTAAAGATTGAAAATAAGGAATGGATGATGAATTTCCCCTATCGCAATATTGTAGTATTGACCGGCGCGGGGATATCTGCCGAGTCGGGTATTCAAACCTTTCGGGCCCAAGATGGATTATGGGAAAACCACCGGATTGAAGATGTTGCCACACCAGAAGGTTTTGCTCGTGATCCTGATTTGGTGCAAGACTTTTATAATCAGCGCCGCAGAAAACTAGGCTCTCCTGAGATTCAACCCAATGCGGCTCATCTTGCTCTTGGCGAGCTAGAGCGACAACTGAATGGTTCAGTAACCATCATTACTCAGAATATTGATGATCTGCATGAGCGAGGCGGTAGTCAAAACATCATTCATATGCATGGCGAGTTATTTAAAGCTCGCTGTAGTATGTCTAATCAAGTGGTTGAACAAAAAGGCGATTTATTGACCGGTGAACTGTGTCATTGCTGTCAAATTCCGCAACAAATGCGGCCTCATATTGTTTGGTTTGGGGAAATGCCTTTGCGGATGGGGGATATTTATAGCGCATTAGAAAAAGCCGATTTATTTGTCTCTATTGGTACATCTGGTGTGGTTTATCCGGCGGCTGGTTTTGTGCATGATGCGAGAATGCACGGCGCACATACGATTGAAATTAATTTAGAGCCGAGCGCGATTGAAAGTGAGTTTGCTGAAAAACGTTATGGCAAAGCGACGCTTGAGGTCCCTCGTTTAGTTAACGAGCTATTAATGCTGCAAGATTCCCCTCGATAAGAGGACAAGAACCTCATTTTTTGGTAACGTCACATCGTTTTCATCTAGCACAGAAAACAGGCAAGAAAAAAGCGGCATCAGCCGCTTTTTCACATTGATAGAATCGCTGATTACTTCACTTTTAAGCGTTGGAAGTAGTTATCGTATAATATTGATGCTTCACCGACATCATCTTGCCATTCACCGCTATCCATGACTGATTGTGGTGGGAAGATATTCGGGTCATTGACAAACTCGGCAGGTAATAGCTTATGGGCCGTTTTGACTGGTGTTGGATAGCCGATTTCCAGCGCAATTTTTGCTGCATTTTCCGGACGCAATAAGAAGTCGATCATTTTATGTGCCGCTTCGATATTTTTGGCACCTGCAGGAATCGCAATGCTGTCCATCCAGAAAATAGCGCCTTTTTCTGGCCAAATAATCTCAATATTGGCTCCTTCTTGACGCGCCATGTAGGCAGACCCATTCCACAACATCCCAAGCGAAACTTCTCCGGCTAAAAACGGGTTGGCTGGGAAATCAGAGTTAAAGACCAAGACATTTGGCATCAGTTTGGTTAGCTCTTGATAAGCGGCTTCAATCTCTTCTGGATTGGTACTATTTGGCGAATAACCCAATTTACTTAAAGCCATATGGAACACTTCACGAGCGTCATCCATCAGCATAAGCTGACCACGCCATTTGGCATCCCATAAATCGTTCCAATTGGTCAGTGCTGATTTATCAAGCATGTCGGTGTTAATGCCAATACCTGTCGCTCCCCAGATATAAGGGATTGAGTAACGGTTTTCGGGATCAAAAGATTTATTGAGAAAATTAGGGTCAAGATCCGCAAAATGGCTTAATTGATTTTTGTCGATGGGTTGCAGCATGCCTTCTTTGCGCATCTTAGAGACAAAATAAGTTGAAGGAACCACTAAGTCATAACCAGCACCTTGGGTTTTTAACTTCGCGTACATGCTTTCGTTTGATTCGTACGTCGAATAAATAACTCGGATACCGGTTTCTTTACTAAATTCTTCTAGTACATCGCTAGGGATATATTCCGACCAGTTATAAAAATACAGCTCGGTATCGTTGGCCATCGCGTGGGTAGTGAATAGAGTCGCTGCGCATAGTACGCCCGCATACAGTTTACTTTTCTTCATTACAATTCCGTATTTTGGTAGCAAAAGCCCAAATAGGCTAGAGAGATTAGCTAAATCAGCCGCCAAGTATACCAGCTCACAAAAAAATAGGCAGCTAATGCTGCCCATTTACTTAAGCTCGTAGGTTTATAAACCTGATTTTAAACGCATAAAGTAGTTTTCATACTTAATGGTTTTGTCTCCCACCGCATCTTGCCATTCCACGCGATCTAAATCTTCTTGAGATGGGAATAGGGGGGCGATATTTTTGAACTTAGCGTTCGATTCCGCCACACCTGTTAAGTAGCCAGTATCATGAGAGATTTGCTCAGCGATTTCAGGGCGCAGTAAAAAGTCGATCATCTTATGGGCGGCGTCGACATTTTTCGCTCCTGAAGCAATGGCGAAGTTATCGACCCAACCAATACCGCCTTCTTTCGGGAAGATCAGTTTGATCGGTAATCCTTCATTTTGCGCTGCCGCTGCAGAGCCATTCCATAACATCCCTAAACCGACTTCACCAGCAAGATAGGGTGCAGCAGGGTTGTCAGAGTTAAACACCAAAACATTCGGCATTAATTTACGCAATTCAGCGTAGGCTTCATCAATTTGCTTATCGTCAGTGGTATTACCGGAATAGCCGAGTTTACGCAGAGCGATATGGAACACTTCGCGAGTATCGTCCATTAACATCAATTGTCTCGCCAGCTCAGGCTTCCAAAGGTCACCCCAGCTTTGGAAATCATTCGGGTCATACATATCGGTATTGACCGCTAAACCGGTAATGGCGACCACATGCGGAATTGAGTAGTCGTTGTTCGGATCATAAGGTTTATTCAGGTAGTTAGCGTCTAAATTACTGAAATTAGACAGCTTAGACTTATCTATTTTCTGAATCATACCCTCATCACGCATTTTGGATACGAAATAGGTTGAAGGAACAATAAGATCGTAGCCCTGATTATGGGTTTTTAGTCTGGCGTATAAAGTTTCATTTGACTCATAAGTTGAGTAAATGACTTTGATACCGGTTTCACGAGTAAACTGTTCAAGGATATTACTGTTAATGTAAGGTCCCCAGTTCATGAAAACCAATTCTTTATCTTGCGCGATAGCTGAATTTGACAACAGTGAAAGCGCACATGCACTACCAGCTAATAAAGTAGCCCATTTTTTCATCGACGTTAGCTCCAAACCAAACGTTGCCCATTAGGGCGTTACATAGAGAAACAGAATGGTCATGGTGGCCATTCTGTTTCGTGTTTTTAACATGCAGTGAGTATATTACTTCACTTTTTCTCTAGCTAACAACTGTGAAGTGATCACAAGGATTAATGAAACCACTAACATCACAGTCGCTAACGCATTCACTTCCGGTGAAATCCCAACCCTAACCATAGAGTAAATCTTTAAAGGGAGAATTTCATAGGTTGGTCCTGTCACAAAAGAACTGATGATGACATCATCGAGTGACAAGGTAAAACTTAATAACCAACCTGCCGCAACGGCTGGCTTAGCAAGTGGGAAAATAATATTTTTCAATATAACCCATTCGCTCGCTCCGAGATCTTTTGCCGCTTCTAACATCTTCACATCAAAACCATTCAAACGGCTGTAAACCGTGACGACCACAAAGGGTAAGCAGAAGGTGATGTGCGCAATCAAAAGGGTTAGAAAGCCCAATTGAAAGCCGAGGACTAAAAACAGCGCCAGTAATGAAATTGCCATTACGATATCTGGTGACATCATGACAACAAACAGCATGCCATTGACCATTTTCTTACCTTTAAACTGGTAACGAAATAGGGCAACAGCCGTCAAGCTACCAATAATTGTCGCTGCGGTCGCTGAAAAGACCGCAATATTGATAGAGTGCCAGGCGGCTTGCATTAAGCTGTCATTATTAATCAAAGCATGATACCACTTGGTCGTGAAGCCACCCCAACGAATCCCAAAGCGGTTGTCGTTAAAAGAGTTCACAATCAAAACAATAATCGGTAGGTACAAAAATAAGTACACTAAGCTCATAAAGCTAAATCGAACTGTCTTTCCCATTAGCTTAGCTCCGATTTCTTATTCAAGAGTTTACCTGCTCGATAGTACGCATAGAGCATGACGGCCATGGCTAAGGTGAGGGCAATACTTGTCGCCGCACCAAATGGCCAGTCTCTTGCGTTGAGCACTTGGCTCTTAATGACGTTACCGATCAATAAGTTTTTCGCCCCTCCCAGTAAATCAGAAATATAGAACATTCCTAATGCTGGTAGCAGTACCAGTAAACAGCCGCCAATAATGCCGGGCATGGTTAAGGGTAAAATGACTTTAATTAGCGTTTGTAACTTGTTCGCACCAAGATCTCGTGCTGCTTCTATATAAGTATGATCGAGCTTCTCGATCGCAGAATAGAGAGGCAAAATCATAAATGGCAGCAAGATGTACACTAAACCAATCATTACCGCGGTTTCGGTGAACATGATACGGATCGGAGTATCGATGATGCCGATGCTTAATAATGCTTTATTCAAAATACCTTGAGTGCCCAAAACAATTTTTAATCCATAGGTACGGATCAGCGAGTTAGTCCAAAATGGAACAATCACTAAAAACAGCATAATAGGGCGCCATTTTTGTGGCATTTTGGCAACGATATACGCAAATGGATAGCCGACCACAAGGCAAATTAAGGTCGCCACGATAGCCATGTAAAATGAGTGCAGCATCACTCTGGCATAAATCGGATCCATTAAACGAAGATAGTTATCGAACGTAAAGGTAAAAGCGATTAAGTTCGATTCATCACGCGTTAAAAAGCTGGTCACAATGATCATCAGATTGGGGATTAGAACAAACAGCCCTAACCAGCCGACAATCAAAACAATAATTGCGTTTTGTAGATTAAGCTTGTTGCTCATCATTGAGGACGACCTCCCAGCTTTCAACCCAAGTGATGGCGACTTTCTGGCCGATAGAGTGGTCTACGTCTGGATCATCCTCGTTAAAGAATTCACTGACCATGACATGCATGCCTGACTCTAATTCAACCACTGACTCTAACGTCATACCTTTATAAGTACGATCGATAACATGACCAACAATACCCGCACTTTCTGATTCTTTGATCTCTTCAATGCGTAAATCTTCTGGACGCAGTAAGACTTGCAGTTTATCGCCGCTAGTTACGGGTTGATCATAATAGACAATCGCAGGAACGCCCTCGATCTGTACGTTAATGCATTTATCATCGATGCGATCTTGAGTGACGGCATTAAATACGTTGATCTCACCGATAAATCGGGCAACAAATAGGTTTTTGGGCTCTTCATAAATTTCACGTGGTGAACCATCTTGCTCGATGCATCCATCGCGCATAACAATGATTCGATCCGACATGGATAAAGCTTCTTCTTGATCGTGAGTAACGAAGATGAAGGTTATGCCCAGTTGACGTTGGAGTTGCTTCAGCTCGATTTGCATCTGTTTACGCAGTTTATAATCGAGAGCGGATAAAGATTCATCCAACAATAACACTTTAGGTTTATTGACCACGGCACGAGCAATCGCAATACGTTGTTGCTGACCACCAGAAAGCTGATGTGGCTTACGTTGCGCCATTTGCTCTAAGCGAACCATGCGTAGTGCTTCCATTACTCGTGGTTCAATCTCTGCGCTCGGTACTTTCTGCATACGCAATCCGAAAGCTACGTTATCAAACACGGTCATATGAGGAAACAAGGCGTAACTTTGGAAGACCGTGTTGACATGCCTCTGCTCAGCAGGAACTTGAGTCACATCTTGACCGTCAAGTAAGATCTGGCCGTTATCGACCGTCTCAAAACCAGCAATCATTCGTAGTACGGTGGTTTTCCCACACCCTGATGGGCCAAGTATAGTTAAGAATTCACCGTGATTGACATCTAAATTCAGGTGAGAAATGATCTCTTTACCATCAAAGCTTTTGCTAATGCCAGATAGACGAATAACTGGCTTTCCTACCGAGTGTTGTTTGTTCAACGTCTGTTTTTCTCCCACAGTGGTTGTATACCCAAAAAATGGCAAAAACGTCGTTGAATGGCTAATGGTTCATTCAAACAATCGTCCTTAACTTTTTTGAGTATAGGAGCGTGATATACAGTGCATTATTATTCCCGTTTAGCTTAAAGTGGCAGCAGACGTTGCCATCACTCTCGGTTGTTCGGGGATAACACGAAAACCAGTCATAAATCAGAATCATACTTGGTGTACTTATACATCCAATTTATACACTGGTTATACCTTTTCAAAGGGCGCATCATAATTAGCATACCCGACGAAATCAAAGTATTTTCTTATCTTGAAACAGAAAAAATTTTGCATCGTTGAGTGATGATTCTTTACCATGCCCTGTTAACGAATAATAAAGGCTTTTAAGTGGTCAATTATCAGCCATATGAAGCATAAAGCAAGCTGAGTTTGACAGTAAGATTTTAGACTCGACGGTATTTCAGTATAATGAAAAACTATCTCCATTTGTTTCGAAAGCATTTTTGACAGGCCAAACTAGGGCGAATTATGAGCAATAATATCGAGAAAGATTTTAACTTAGGGGGAACGTTGGAACGCGCTCTTTCTGGTGATTACCAACTTAAGATAGGTGAGGTACTAAAAGAAGCATGGGATTGTACCCTGAAACACTTCCTGTCTTTTTCTCCTGCCATTGTTATTTTGGTCGTGATCCAATTGGCGATTTTTATCATTGCCTTCAGATTAATGGTCGGCGATCCGTCGGTCATCTTTTCTTTATTTGCTCAAGAGGGCAATATCCCTCCGGGCGTTATTCAAGGGATTTTGATTGCTAACTTTAGCTACGAAGTAGTCAGTGCTCCGATTTATGCTGGCGTGAGTTTAATGGCCATGAGTCATGCTGCCGGGCTTAAAACTAGGACCAATCATATTACTAAAGGGTTGCAGTTCACCATACCAGTAATTATTGCTTCATTATTGAGCCTAGTACTACAAGGGGTTGCCGGGATGGTTTTCCCACTCCTCTCGATGTATTTTTCACTGGCTTTTAGTAATTCGATTTTACTGATCTGTGAAAAGAAAGTTCCCCCGATGCAAGCACTGTGGCTATCATTACGTGCAGTAAACAAAAAACTACTACCTTTAGCGGGTATCTACGCTTTACTGATGTTGATGTTTGTAGCTGCCGTCCTGTTTTATGGTATTGGCTTAATCTTTGTTCTGCCTTTCTTTTTTCATGTGAAAGGCATTATTTACCGTAATATGTTTGGTATTCGTTTACAAATCGTTGCCACGAAGAAAACCAATAGCGATGATGATCATGATGCAAATTCACAAATTTTTAATGCGTAAGCGCTTTATCCTCATAGGGTTAGCGATGGTGTTGATTGGATTGAGTCTTTATTACTCAACTCGGACTGCTGATCACCCTTCGGTTGAGTTAACCGGCCATGCAGTATCAGCAGCCCCTGATTTTTCATCGATAACGGATATAGCAGAGAAAAAAGAGGCATTTTTTTCTTATTTAAGACCTGGGGTTGCGTTTGAGAACCAACGTATTTTACAAGAAAGGCAACAATTGCAACGACTAGCTACCCGTTTTCAGCAAGGCAAACTGTCAGCCAAAGATAAGACACTGGCGGCTCAATTGGCAGAACAATACGGTTTAGCACTGAATAAGGGAAATCGACTGAGTAGTGAATGGCTGAATGGTATGTTACAGCGTGTTGACGTTTTACCAGAAGCGTTAGTGCTGACTCAAGCTGCTAATGAGTCCGCCTGGGGAACTTCGCGTTTTGCTATTGAAGCGAATAACTATTTTGGTCAGTGGTGCTATTCTCCGGGCTGTGGGGTAGTACCAGCAGCAAGAGGCGCAGGAATGACCCATGAAGTGGCGAAATTTTCTTCGGTGCAAGAATCGATTCATCGTTATTTTATGAATGTGAATCGTAATGCGGCTTATCGTGATTTACGTAAAATTCGTCAACAGTTGCGTCAGAATGATGCCAATCTATTCAGTGTGGATAGTGCGCTGGCTTTGAGTAATGGATTATTGCGTTACTCTGAGCTTGGCGCGGATTATGTACAAGATGTACAGGCGATGATCCGCCATAATCAAGTCTATTGGGTAGAGCAATAACCTGAAAACACCAATAAAGGCTGCCCAGTGGCAGCCTTTATTGGTATCCGTTCAACTGGTTATCAACAACATGCTACAAGTTAGTCACGTCTAATTTTAATGCAGGATCAAACGGCATCACCGTATCGTCTTCATCGAGAATAGGCTGTGGGACGGGTTCTTTATCAAAACCAATGTCACCACCATTAATGACGCCAGAATCACGATTGATCGATTTAAAATCGAATAATTCAAAGTCGGCAAGATGGCTAGGCACGACATTTTGCATGGCTCTAAACATGGTTTCTATACGACCAGGAAACTGTTTATCCCAAGCATTAAGCATCTGCTTAATATTTTGGCGCTGCATATTGGGCTGTGAACCGCATAAATTGCAGGGAATGATAGGATAAGCGCGATGGTTTGCGTACTTGATGATGTCTTTTTCTCTGCAGTAAGCAAGGGGGCGAATCACCACATGCTCGCCATTGTCAGAGACTAACTTAGGTGGCATCCCTTTCATTTTTCCGCCATAGAACATATTCAAAAACAAGGTTTCAATAATGTCATCACGGTGATGGCCTAAAGCAATTTTAGTGGCCCCTAACTCCTTCGCTGCGCGATATAAAATACCACGGCGTAGGCGAGAACACAGAGCGCACGTGGTTTTACCTTCGGGAACTTTATCTTGTACGATTGAATAGGTGTCTTCTTCAATGATCTTATACTCAACGCCTAATTCTTGAAGGTATTCAGGTAGAATATGTTCAGGAAATCCGGGTTGTTTTTGATCAAGATTGACAGCGATGAGTGAGAAGGTGATCGGTGCACTTTTTTGCAAACTCATCAGAATGTCGAGCATCGTGAAGCTGTCTTTGCCTCCCGATAAACAGACCATGATTCGGTCGCCATCTTCAATCATATTAAAGTCAGCAATAGCTTGCCCCGTATTACGACGAATACGTTTTTGTAGCTTATTGAAATTATAATGTTGGGCTTTAGTCAACTCTTGAGTTTGCTCTGTCATTGGCTTTCGTTCTTTAATCTTCCACACAAAATGAAGTGCGTATAATACGGATCTACTGACAAGATGCCAGTATTAAGCATGCCCGATAACAAAAAATCCCCAACCAAGGGGGATGGGGACTTATAGATAGTAAACAGAGTGTTTAGCTAGCGATGTTAGGATCAAGAGGGCTAATATACCCAGCGGGTTTTAGGGCAAGGACATCACAGTTGATTTTATCAATGACTTGTTCAGCGGTATTACCAATAAAGACGGCTGAAAGTCCAGTTCGCCCTGTCGTTCCTAAAATGACCATCGCCGCATCAAGCGTTTTGGCTGCCTCGGGAATAATATCTTCAGGTAAACCTTGTTGAACAATAGTTTGGCTTTCATCTAAACCATGTTTTTGTCTTAGTGCTTTCATCGATGTGAGGTGATGGCCACGAACGGCATCAGTATAAGTGGTCGGGTCAAACTCAGGTAGCTCAATCGTAATATTGGCTGGCGTTACCGGGTAAGCATTAACTAAATAGGGCGATGCCCCAAGACGTTGAGTTAAATTGAGTAATTGTTCGACCATGATATCGTTGAGCTGAATATGAGTGTCAACCTCTGAACCGACGTGAACAGAGGCGATAATATTCGCATTCTCAGGCCAGTGACTGTGTTTAACCAGTAAAACAGGAGTCGGGCATTTGCGCAGTAGATGCCAATCAGTAGGAGTAAATATTACTGATTCCAATACATCATGTTTATGAGTGCCTTTGATAAGAATATCATGTTGACCAGAGAAGACTTCTGCAATGATCGCCTCGTAAGGACGATTGTGCCAAACCACCTTTACATCAAATTGAATGGATGAATCGATATAAGGTTCAGCAACGCTTCTCATCCATTGTTCTCGTTGTTGAATCACGCCTCTGCGCATCGCATCTCGTTCATCAATAGAAAGCATCGAAGTCATGTCATAAGAAAAATCATAAATCGACATAAAGAAAGTGATATGACTCGGGGATTGGCTTTTTGCTGCTAGCTGAACTGCTCTGGCTAATGCCGGTTGTTCATCGTGATTAATGTCTGCAACAACTAATATTTTGCTATAGATACTCATAACAAACTCCTTGTTTGTGGAGGAGGTCAATAACTCACAGACCTTAGAGATACTTTAACGCAGTTGGAGAGAGAGTTTTAGTGAAGAGAGTCAGTTTTTTAAGAAAAGTATGATGCAGCTCATCAAAGTGCTGCATCATCGCCATGAATCAAGAATTACTTGCTGTCTTTCGATACACCCGCTAATTGCATTAAAGCGTCATGATCTAAAATTGTGATGTATTTGCCTTTCACGCTAAGCATTTCTGATTTTTGAAAACGTCCCAGTAAACGACTGATAGTTTCTACGGTTAAGCCTAAGTAATTGCCAATGTCACCACGAGTCATGGTTAAACGGAATTCGCGAGGGCTAAATCCTCGTTGAGAAAAACGCGTTGATAGATTATACAAGAAGGCCGCCAATCTCTCTTCGGCATTCTTTTTTGAGAGTAATAGGATCATCTCTTGATCGCCCTTAATCTCGTTACTCATCAAACGCATAATTTGTTGGCGTAACTTAGGCATTTTTCCAGAAAGGTCATCTAAGATTTCATACGGTATTTCACAAACCATTGAGGTTTCTAATGCCTGAGCAAAACTTGGATGAGAGTCGCCAGTGATGGCATCGAACCCAACCAAATCACCGGCAAGGTGAAAAGCGGTAATCTGTTCATCACCTTGTTCAGTAATGGTATAACTTTTAATGGTTCCTGAACGAATCGCGTACAGAGAGCGAAGTTCATCACCGGCTTTGAAGAGCGCTTGTCCTTTTTGAATCGGCTTTTTACGCTCAATAATTTGGTCAAGCTGGTCCAGTTCTGATTCGTTCAGTGTAAACGGAATGCAAAGTTGACTGATACTACAGTCTTGACAATGAATGGCGCAGCCACCAGATTGAATACGCTTTGCCGCAGGCTTTTCAGAAATCATAACAACCTTTCACTAAATTGATGTACATCAAGAATTCTAGCATTCATTATCGTCAAAGGATAGTGATCCATAAACAACTAAAGAGAGTAAGCACAGTTAATATTGGTAATCGGTATCATGGTCACGGACGTTAACATTTAAAAGCGGATGTAGTACTCTCTTCTTTCTATTTACATACCCACGATGAGCACTGCAAGACCAAGTTACTGATTCGGTTAGTCATTGATGATAAAGGACACCCCCCTAATGCCAGCAGAAAAACTGACAAAAAACAAGCTGATTCAAATAATCGTTATGTTAACTATTCTGATATCGGCATTCACCTGGCGCACTATAACTCATTATTCAACAGATAAAGAAGCAACTAAAGAACACCCAACGTTAAAAAATGAGTCTATCGATCACGAAAACACCCAATCATTGCAGTACAAAGACAGTCAATAAAAAAGTATCGTGGTAATATTGCATCATTAACGCATCTTTATTAGTTTGATATATGCAATTTACTACCACTTTTACTCATGCCACGAGACCTGAAGACGCAATAGGGCAGTTAGCAGAAACATTGAAAAAAGATGGCTTGTCCAACCTAATTTGCTACTACTCACAAGAGTATTCCGCGAAGCAGATACAGCAAGAACTTCGCCTACATTTTCCAGGAATCCCATTTATTGGCTGTTCTTCATGCCAAGCGATCATGACTGATAAAGGATTTCATATCGGGCCTGTTGTGGCTTTAATGGCTATTTATGACTGCTCTTATAGTGCGTATGGCACTGGTTTAGTCGAGTTAGGTCAAGAGGATGATCGGCAAGCCGCTTATGTCGCTATTCAACAAGCTTTGCGACAAGCGAATAGAATTGGTGAAGTACCAAGCTTAATTCTGTTGCATTCGACACCCGGCCATGAAGAGGCATTTATTGATGCGATTGATGCAACCTTTGGCACTCACGTTCCTATTATCGGTGGGAGCGCAGCTGATAATCATATTCAAAAACAATGGTCTATCATTACCCAACAGGGATGGAGCTCTAATGGCATAGCTTTGCAGCTATTTTTTCCATCTAAGCCACTAACCTCGGGTTTTAGTGCTGGTTATTCACCGACTGAGTTTGAAGGCGAAATTACCCAAGCTAGCCATCGATGTATTCAGAGTATTGATGGTGAGCCAGCCTCGGCTATTTATAAAGAGTGGATCAGCGATCACTCCAATATTCAATTTAACGATCGACATCTGTTTGAGCATGTGACTCGATTTCCTTTAGGAAGAGTGGCCGGATATGTTAATCAACAGCCTTACTATAAATTGTGTCATCCTATTCAAATGCTCAATGATGGATCGCTTGAACTATTTGCTACGATTAATGAAGGCGAAAAAATAAGATTGATGACCGGTTCAAAAGAACAGCTACTCAATCGAGCATCACGAGTGATCCAAGATGCAAATACACAAAACTATCATGAGTCATTACTGCTCGGCTCGATTATCATCTATTGTGCAGGGGCAATGCTCCGTCTAGGAGAAGATGTACAACTCGTTCATAAAAAACTGGTCGAGCAAATGCATGGTCAGCCTTTTATTTGTCCATTCACTTTTGGTGAACAGGGACGTTTTATTGGTGGCGAGAATGCCCACGGAAATTTAATGATAGCATCGGTTATCTTCTATGAGTCAGAATAGACAAAGATGATAGAACAAGACAAAAATGAGCAGCTGAGTGAGGTGCTACTTGAGTTAGAGAGAAGTAAAGAGAGAGAGCTTCGCTTAGCGGAAGAGAACCGTGTTATTCTCAGCGCCATATCGGCGCTTAGTCATGCTGATAATAAATATCAGATATTTGAAGAGCTTAAAAACGTCCTTCATCGATATATTAACTTTGATGATTTTATTGTTATTGCTAAAAACACGCCAAATTCGTTATTTTCAACCTTTCTGTCCTCCAATATCGCGTTTCAAGGCAAGCAGTGGCTTAATGGTGATAAATTTCAACGAGTATTACAAGGCGAGTGTATTATCCTATTTGAGCCCACCAAGCTTGCCGAATTTCAAAATCTTAATCCATTTCTTCAAAAAACAATAAACTCCGCGTTAATCACAGGTATCCAAACGCAAACCAGCGATTCCGTATTACTGCTTTTAGGCAGTAGGAAAGGGCAGTTTAGTTTAGAGACCAAAGCAACGTTGCAACGTTTTCGTCCACTCCTCGAGCGGGCCATTAACGATATTGAACATAAAGAAGAATTGCAAAGCTTAGTGCGTATAAAAACTCATGAACTCTATATTGCACAGCAGCAAGCAGAACATGCTAACCAAGCTAAGTCGCAATTTTTAGCGATGATGAGTCATGAGCTGAGAACGCCGCTCAATGCTGTTTTAGGGTTAATTGATATTTTGCGAGAAGACTCTAATCACTCTCAACTTGAGTTATTAGAACAAATGGAAAATTCAGCAGAACTTCTGTTAGTGATCATCAATGATATTCTTGATTTAAGTCGCATAGAATCAGGGCACTTTAAGTTACATCGTCACTGGGTTCATTTGCACAAGAAGCTTGTTCATGCTCTGTCTTATCATCATAAAGCGTGTGTTGCTAAAGGGATCCGCTTTAATGTTCGAACATCAATTTGTGATCATTATGAATATTGGGTTGATCCTGTACGTTTAATGCAAATACTGTTCAATGTGATTGGTAATGCGATCAAATTCACCGAAGCAGGCTCTGTTGATGTCCGGTTAAGTACCGCAAGAAATGAGTTGGTCATCCATGTCGAAGACACCGGAATTGGAATTGAGCCCGAGCGAATAGAACATTTGTTTTCTCCATTCATTCAAGCCGATAGCTCTATTACTCGTCATTATGGTGGCACAGGGCTTGGCTTAGCGATTACTAAACACCTTGTAGAATTGATGAAAGGAACGATTTCAGTCAGCAGTTCTTTAGGACAAGGCAGCCATTTTACCATCCGTCTTCCCGTCGATTCACGACAAACACATAGCATTAAGATTGATCCCCTTGAACCTATTTTAAAACAAGCCTCCAGTAGTCAGAGTAGCCAAGGACATATCTTAGTTGTTGAAGATACCAAAACTAACCAAATGGTCATCCAGTTAATCTTATCGCGCATGGGTTACAACGTCACAATGGTGAGTGATGGACAACAAGCCGTATCATTAACAGAAACTAGCCATGCATTTGATTTGATTCTTATGGATATCTCGATGCCAGTGATGGATGGAATTGAAGCGACGAAAATCTTGCGTAGTAAGAATATCCAGACACCGATCATCGCGCTTACGGCCCATGCAATGCAAGATGATCACGCTACATTTCGACAAGCGGGCATGAATGATGTGGTTTTAAAACCCATTCGTAGCCAAGAATTACAACGCATTATTAAACAGTATTTAAATCCTCAAGAATAATTACCATATTGTTCAATGTGCAAACATGAACCAATATGGTAATTATATACTTTATGGTAAATAGACTTATGTTTAATACAATAAGTAAAAGGAAGAATAGGAGCGCTGTAAGGATAAGTCTCGTGTATCTAAATGCACACCATTTAACATAATATACATAATGCGCAGTATGACGACTCTAATTTATCGCCCATGTTAACTAGCATAAATCCCACGTAACCCATTGTTATAGCTCTTAATCCTAGCCCGTTGTGCTTTTTTGCTATGTGTTCCCATAGCTGTTTTATGCGTGGGTTTTCGTTGCGGTCTGCATGACATCCGAGTAATGCCAGCTCTGGGTCAATTCCTGCTTGCTCTGCGAGAAAAACGGCTTCCTCATCAGTCATATAGCGAATGCCTTTTCTTATATTGCTTATCTTCTGCGGCGATAGGTTCAAGTCATGCGCAATTTGCTTGTCTTGTACGTAGTTTTTCGCCTTTTTGTATGTGTCTAACAGTTCGTTTGCATACATAGTCACCTCCGGTATTTCTTTCATTCTAGCTGTTTAATCCTGATTTTTCGCTATTGATAATCCTGCATAATCGATATTACAATCCTGATAAATCGATATTGGCCGTTCTGGTCGCTCCCTAGCTTCTGGGGCGGCCTCTTCAAACAAGTAGCTTTAGGGGGTTACATGGAATCAATCAATCTAGACAACGCCGTCATTCTTGACACTGAAACTACGGGTTTATCATCTGCTGACCGCATTTGTGAAATATCTGTCATTTGTGCTAAATCGGGTCAGGTCTTGTACACGTCCCTTATAAATCCACAGATTTCTATACCCGCTCAAGTGTCTGATATACACGGCATTACCAATGATGACGTAAAAGATAGCCCTGTTTTCTTTGATGCTTGGGAACACATAGAACCTCTCATTAAAAACAAAACTTTGCTTATCTACAACGCTGACTTTGACATCAGAATGATTATTGCTTCTCTTGGCTCTGAGTGTTCACGCTCTTATTTGGTATCTCTTGCTTGGGCTCTTGAGCGTAACGCTCGTTGTGTTATGCGTTGGTATGCTCAGTTTTACGGTTCATTGTGTGGCAATGATGTTACTCCCCGTTTTCAGCGTTTGACTAATGCCTGTTATCAGCAAGACGTTGATATTTCTAGCCTTACCGCGCATCGCTCTTTATCTGATTGTGAAATGACTCGCCGATTGATTAATGCCGTTAATGCTAAGTTGGGGGCTTAATCATGGAATTTAAAATTCTTTCAATGCTTTTAGCCTTGGCTCTTATAGCCATCTTTTTCACTTTTCCTAATTTTGAAATTCATTCATTTCATTATCAGACTCTTGATAAGCAATTATCTCGTCATCCAGACCTTGAGCCTCTTGTTTCAGACGCTATGTCTGACGGAAAAATTACTTTCTCTGAATA